>JADHNI010000042.1 GCA_016779585.1 Pseudomonadales bacterium | reverse complement strand
ACCTGGTTATGGAACCGTCCGAGAAAAGCCGTGCCGTCAGCTGCCCTGCGGCCATCGACGATGGAACCACTGATAACGCGGTTATTGCCCTCAATCAGCTGGCCTGAGGTCAGCTCTTCCGTGCTCGCACCCAGGCAAGTGCGAATGACACGTGGTTCGCTGACCTCGGGACCTGAGAGCGCAATCACGCGATCAGAAAAGATTTTTCCGGTCAGGAACAATTGCCCGATTGCAATCACGTCCTGGTAGCCCGCATGCCAGACACTTCGATTGGTATGTACCGGATGCAGGAAGTGTATGTGAGTGCCGACGTTTCCTGACGGGTGTGGTCCGGAGAAAGATTCGTTCACGACCTGTGGATTGTCTGACTGCGGCAGTTCGCTGCCGGCGTTTGAGCAGACATAAACCTTGCCCTCGGTCAGGCGCGACAGCACGTCGATACCGGCGAGGTAGGCTTCGGATTGTTCGTTGATAAAAAGCGCAGGATCCGGACAGTGGGGTCGACTGTCTGCCGCTGTCACAAAGAAGGCAGATGGCTGATCTGCTGCGGGGGACGGCACCCTGCTGTAGGGCCTGGTGCGTATCGCAGTCCATTGGCCACTTGCCACCAGGTTTTCAACCACCTTCTCGCGGTCGAGGCCGCGCAGTTCGGCGGCGCTGTAGCTGGCAAATGTTTCACCTTCGCTGCCATCCATCTCGATCACGAGAGACTCAAAGACACGTTTATCGCCGCGATTGATCGCCTTGACCGTACCCGAAGCGGGCGCGGTATAACGCACGCCGTCGGTTTTCTTGTCGGTGAAGACAAGCTGGCCTGCCTTGACGGTGTCGCCTTCCCGAACTTCCATGGTGGGTTTCAGTCCGGGGTAGTCATAGCCGACCAGGGCAACCTGCCTGACCTCCGGCCCGCTTTCGATACTCTGTTTCGGACTCCCAATAATGGGCAAATCGAGCCCGCGTTTGGTCTTAATCATGACTACCTGACAACAGTATAAATTTAACTTGGAGGGAGAATCGGGGAACACCTCAAGGGCTTTGGATCACCAAAACAATCCCCAAAAAAAGCCCCCCGAAAAGCCGCGGCTATTATAGAGATGTAGCCGCGGATATGCCATAGCAAACGCGGCCGAAAGCCGCGGATTTTCAGCGATTCAGGTGTGGTGAAACCTTTACAGGGAGGGCTATGCCCCCGCGCTTTGAACCCTGGACAGATCTGCCCGGGCCGGTTCACCGGTCACAGGCCGGGGCGGAACCACCGGATACTTGATGCCCGCCATCTTCTGCCCAACCCGGATTACCTGGCAGGAGTAGCCGAACTCGTTGTCATACCAGACGTAAAGGATCACCTGGGAACCATTCACAATGGTCGCGTGGGAATCAATGATGCCCGCATGACGGTTGCCAATGAAGTCCGTGGAAACCACCTCGCTGGACACCGTGTACTCAATCTGGCGGTTCATGGCACTGTTCAGGGATACATCACGCAGGAATCCGTTCACTTCCTCAACCGTGCTGTCACGCTCCAGAGTCAGGTTCAGGATTGCCATCGACACGTTGGGCACCGGAACCCTGATTGAGTTGCCGGTCAGCTTACCTTCCAGTTCCGGCAACAGTTTGCCGATGGACTTGGTGGCGTTGGTTTCGGTCAACACCATGTTCAGTGGTGCACTTCGACCACGGCGTTCCTTGCTGTGCGTGTTGTCGTGCAGGTTCTGGTCATCGGTGTACGCGTGAACCGTCTCCATGTGACCGCGAACAATGCCGAAATGGTCATTCATGCACTTGAGCACAGGAACAATGGCATTGGTGGTACAGGATGCCGCCGCGACAATGTTGTCGTCATCCTGAAGCAGGTCGGAATTGGCGCCGGAAACGATATTCTTGATGTCACCCTTGCCGGAGGTTGTGAGTAACACTTTGGCGGCACCTTTGGACTTGAGATGCTGCTCCAGGCCTTCCCGGTCACGCCAGGCACCGCTGGAATCAATAATCAGGGCGTCATTGATACCGTATTTCGTGTAGTCAATAGAGGCCGGGTCGCCGGCATAGATGAAACGGATGACGTTACCGTTGCAGATCAGGCAATGATTCTCTTCATCAACCCGGATAGTGCCCTTGAAAGGACCGTGAATGGAGTCACGACGCAGCAGGCTGGCGCGTTTGTTCAGGTCATCAACCGGATCCTTGGGCGGCCGCAGCACAACCGCTCGCTGCACCAGGTTCTGGCCACCGCCAGCTTTCTCAACGAGCAGACGAGTTACCAGTCGACCAATACGGCCAAATCCGTATACCACAACGTCGCGCGACTTATGTGTCACGGTATCGTGGCGACCAAGGATCTCGGCACATTCACGTTCCACGTAGTCCTGCATGGACAACCCTTCGTCGTCCGCCATGTAGTTGGAAGTCAGCTTGCCGATATCGATATGCGCAGGGCCCAGGTCAAGGTTGCAGAGCACCTGGAGAATCGGGTGAGTTTCAAACTCTGACATTTCGTTATTTTCGATCTGGCGGACAAATCGGTGTGCCTTCATCAGTTCAATCACTGACTGGTTGTAAAGAGGAACACCGTGGATATAGATCACGACATTTCGGCGATACATCGAACCGATCATCGGAATCATTGCTTCAGCGAGCGCTTCACGCTCTTTAAAATCCGCGAACGCACTGTCTAGTCCGGGTTTGGCCACAGTTTTTCCTCCAGAGGGGCGAAAATAAACAAAATCTTTATAGAAAATCAGGGTTTACAGGGGCGGCCCTGTGATTGCGCGAATTATCACTATCTGCACCCGGATACGCAACGCCAAGTGTGTCAAAAATCCGACTTATTGGGACCGCCGGTCCACCAGAACAAGAAAATCCTGATCCTGGTCAATCTTGAATTCGAACCGGCGCAGGAAATCCATGCCGAGAAGCCCTGCAACCCGCCCTTCGAGTTCCAGGGCACCCACAGTCATCGGGTAAACCGCAACGCCTTCCAGCGCCATGGATGAAATCTCGACAACCGGCGCGCGAACCAGGCCACCGGCCGTGTTAAAGGCTGCCCGGGGTCCGTCAAGCGAGTAACCCAGGTCCAGGAGCACTCCAGGGGTGATAACCGTCATGGAGGCGCCGGTATCCAGCAGCAGGCGCGTGGTTGCCTCGTTATCGATAACCGCTTCCACCAGGAACTGGTCCCCAACGCGGATCAGGGGAATATTCGCCAACGGCGAGGCTTCGTCCGGGGCATTGATCTGGCAGATCAGTTCACGGGCCTGGGCGCCTAGCTGGTGGTGGTTTTCTACCTGGGCGAGTACCGGCAGCGCCAGTTCACCGTTTTGCATCTCGATCCGGTGCTCTGCCAACAGGATGTAGTACTCCGCTCGCTCCGGCATGCTGAACGTCAGGCTTTCATAAAGATGGTCAATCTCATCGAGAAGCCCGAGCCTGCGCAGCTCTGCCACACGTGCATTTACAGCTTCCCTCAGCAGATGGGCACCGGCCTGCTGTTCAGCAGCCGTTCCGGCAACGATATCAGCTTCCATCAGAACCTCCATAGCCGCCGCATAGTCTTCCCGCTGGATCAGGTTTTCTGCGACGACAACCAGTCCCTCGAATTCGGAGAGTTCCCGGCTAACCGGTAAAGGAGTATCCCTGACAATATCAGCCGGTTCCTGCGAATCGGGCAGCACCGCTACATCCTGGCCCCAGCGGTAATAACCGACACCCAGCCCCGCGGCGACCCCAAGAAAAAGCACTAACAAAACCTTCATAAGCGGATGTTAGCGCCATCCCACGGGTCGTCAATCAGGGGAAATTCAAGTAATCTTCCCTCCCCTCGAGAAACCCCCGAAATCAAGCATTCCAGGCATGTCTGAACACTCACTAGCGCCTTCCCTCCCAGTGAAAGCGGCAGACCGCCGTCACTGGGCAAACCTGCCTGATGCCGCAGCCACACATGCGATGGCAAGTGCGCTCGCTGATTTCAATGGCGTGGCCCTGGTGATCGCAGCAGACACGCTGGAAGCTGACAGGCTGCATCAGGAACTGCAGTTCTTCCTGGGCGAAAGGCAGGACATCCTGCACCTGCCTGATTGGGAAACCCTGATCTATGACAGCTTCTCACCCCACCAGGACATCATTTCCGAGCGCCTGACCGTGTTAAACCAGCTGGCCTCGCTCGACAAGGGCGTCGTGGTTATTCCAGCGACGACACTGGTGCAACGAATGGCACCGCCAGGCTTCATCATTGGCAGCAGCCTGGTGCTGAAAACCGGGCAGAAGTTCGACATTACGAAGATGCGCAGGCAATTGCAGGGAGCAGCCTACCGCAGCGTGGAGACCGTGTACGATCACGGAGAGTACGCAGTGCGCGGCGCCATCATGGACATCTATCCCATGGGCTCCGAATTTCCACTGCGTATTGACCTGTTTGATGACGAGATTGACTCGCTTCGCTCCTTCGACCCGGAAACGCAGCGCTCCCTTGAACAGATTACGGAAATCTCACTGCTGCCAGCACGTGAGTTCCCCCTGACGGAAACCGCCATCAACGATTTCCAGAATCACTGGTTCCAGAAATTCCAGGGCGACGCAAGGGAGTGCCCGCTCTATCGCGACGTTTCCCAGGGAATCTCTCCGCCGGGCATCGAATATTACCTGCCACTGTTCTTCGAAGAACTCTCTACCCTGTTTGACTACCTGCCCGAAGATACCCTCGTGTTTTGTCACGACATTGAGGACAAGTTGCAGAAACACTGGCGGGAGGCAGAGGATCGCTATGAAAGCCTTCGCTACGACATCGAGAAACCAATCCTGCCGCCGCAGGACATTATTCTGAAGCCCGATGACCTGTTTTCCTTGCTTAAGCAGTACCCCCGCATCGACATTCATGAACAGCCGCTGGAAGCCGATGAGGCTCGTGGCATCGTGAACTTTGACTACGAGGACCTGCCCGATGTCTCGATCAAGGAAAAGAACCAGAATCCGCTTGCTGACCTGCAGGCATTCAGCCGGGAATCATCAACACGGCTGCTGATTGTTGCCGAATCCAATGGCCGGCGGGAAGTGGTCGACGAACTGCTCGCAAGGCATGGACTGTCCACCCGGATAGTACACGACTGGCCGTCCTTCGCGGACGACGACATTGACCTGGCCATTACCGTTGCGCCGCTGGAGAGGAGCCTCGCAACTGCCACGGTGGCGATGATCACAGAGCAACAGCTCTTTGGAGAACGGGTTCTGCAGAAACGCAGGCGCGACCGTGAACGCGAGAATTTTGCCGAACTGGCCATCAAGAGTCTTACCGAGCTCAGCATCGGCGCACCAGTCGTGCACATCGACCATGGCGTCGGACGCTACCAGGGCCTGCAGACTCTGGAAGTGGATGGGCAGGAAACCGAATTCCTGACACTGGTTTACCAGGACGACGCAAAACTCTACGTGCCTGTATCATCCCTGCACCTCATTTCCCGCTACACCGGTGCGGAGGAAGGTCTCGCACCGCTGCACAGGCTGGGTGGCGAAACCTGGCAAAAAGCCAAGCGAAAAGCCGCTGAACAGGTTCATGATGTCGCTGCAGAATTGTTAAACATCTATGCACGACGGGAGGCGAGAAAAGGCTACAGCTATCCACAGCCGGACAGCAGCTATGACCAGTTTGCCCGTGCTTTCCCGTTTGAGGAAACACCAGATCAGGAAATCGCCATCGAAAGCGTGATCTCTGACATGGTATCTGACCAGCCTATGGACCGGCTGGTCTGTGGTGATGTCGGCTTCGGTAAAACCGAGGTTGCGATGAGAGCAGCATTTATCGCGGTTCAATCCGGCAAGCAGGTAGCAGTGCTGGTACCCACGACGCTGCTCGCGCAGCAACATGCTCAAACATTCCAGGATAGATTCGCTGACTGGCCTGTGAACATCGAATCCATTTCCCGCTTCAAAACCAGGAAAGAACAGAAAGCCGTCATCAACCGAATGATCGACGGCCAGGTCGACATCGTGATCGGCACTCACGCACTGATTCAGGAAGGTCTCGACTTCAAGAACCTGGGCCTGCTCATCATCGACGAGGAACATCGATTCGGTGTCCGCCAGAAAGAGAAACTGAAGTCATTGCGCACAGAAGTCGACATCCTGACCCTGACCGCCACACCCATTCCAAGAACCCTGAACATGGCCATGTCAGGTATGCGAGACCTGTCTATCATTGCAACGCCTCCGGCAAAACGCCTGTCTATCAAAACATTCGTGCGCCAGCGCAACGATGGCCTGATCAAGGAGGCCATCCAACGGGAACTGATGCGTGGCGGGCAGGTTTACTACCTGCACAATGAAGTCCGCACGATTGAGAACACGGCCGACAAGCTGCAGCTGCTGCTCCCACAGGCGACCATCGCCATCGGTCACGGCCAGATGCGTGAGCGGGAACTCGAGCAGGTCATGTCCGATTTTTACCACAAGCGGGCCAATGTCCTGGTGTGCACCACCATTATCGAAACCGGCATCGATATACCAAATGCCAACACCATCATCATGGACCGTGCCGACAAGTTTGGGCTGGCACAGATTCACCAGTTGCGCGGCCGGGTCGGTCGTTCGCATCACCAGGCTTACGCCTACCTGCTGACGCCGCACCCGCAGGCCATGACCTCGGATGCTGTCAAACGCCTGGACGCCATTTCAGATGCAGAAGACCTCGGCGCAGGTTTTATCCTGGCAACCCATGACCTGGAAATCCGCGGAGCCGGCGAACTGCTCGGCGACGAACAGACAGGCAACATGCAGACAATCGGTTACTCGCTCTACATGGAGATGCTGGACCGGGCAGTGAAAGCGATACAGGATGGTAAAACACCCAACCTCGATCGACCGCTGAAAGAAGGCACGGAGGTAAACCTGCACCTGCCGGCACTGATTCCCGATGATTATCTGCCAGACGTCCATATGCGACTGGTACTCTACAAGCGCATTTCCAACGCCGAATCCGAGGAGCAGTTGCGCGAACTCCAGGTAGAGATGATCGACCGATTCGGGTTGTTACCAGAGGCTGTGAAGAACCTGTTCCGGATTACAGCACTGAAGCTTCGCGCGGAGGCACTGGGTATCAAGAAACTGGACGCGGGTGAAAACGGTGGACGTGTCGAATTCGACCAGGAAACTCCCGTCGACGCCGGCGCCATCGTGGAACTGGTCCAGTCAGAGCCTCATCGCTATCGACTACCGACCGCGAATCAGCTGTCTTTCGATGATAAGATGGTAAAAGTTGAAACCAGATTTTCTAAGGTCGAGCGACTGCTCGAGAGACTTGAGAAGAAACGTATTTCCACAGAACGCCCGATGGCCGGATAAGTTGCCCGCCCTGCTGGCACTTCTATTGTGTGTTTCTGGCGCCCTATCGCCTGCCTCTGCCGATACCGGGTTCGATGGCTGGTACCAGGTGGATGTCATCCTGTTTAAGCCAAGAAACACCGATCTCGATGACGAAAGCTGGCCGGAACGAATGCCCGAGTACCCGGCTGATGTCCTGTCTGTATACCCCGGCGAACCCTTTAACCTGTCACAGCTGGAGCAGGCACTGGATACCCAGGCGGAGCTGCCCGATATCGAAGGAGCTACGACACTCAGCGACAGTGAGTTCGCTTTTGAAAGCCTGAGCAGCCGAAGCCGGAACCGACGGATTGTGGAAGCAGCAACCGGCACCAACAACGCCGCGACCGCATCAGACCGAGGCCTCGAGGACACTGAAGTGACCCTGGAGGACCTGCCAGCCACAGAGCCTGGCGCAGAAGGTGGCACGGAAACCGTCCTTCAGGCCAGTATCAACGAAACCGATGGCGACTTTATTCGGGATCTGGTGAGAAATGCTTCTCCCAACACTCACGGGCAACTTGCCTTCTCAAGCGCTGAATCGTCATCCCTGGAAGCCATCCGGCGCAGCCTGGCCCGCTCTTCACGTTTCGATATCATCGACCACCGGTCCTGGATCCAACCGATCAATGCCGAGGCGACACCTGTCATGATACAGGCGGGACAGCGGTACGATGACCGTTATGAAATCGAGGGCACACTCTCGGTCAGCCGTTCCCGCTACCTGCATGTACAGACCGATCTCTGGTACACCATTTTCGAACCGCGAGGCGGCACCAAAAACCCATACGTACAGGGTTTTGAATCGAGCCTGAGTGAGGAACAGTTATCCGAATACCAGGCGCTGGTGGATATTGAACGGCAACGGGGACAGTACTACGCGGCGAGATCACACGTCATGACGCAGTCACGCCGCATGCGCAGTGATGAACTTCACTACATCGATCACCCTCTGTTCGGCCTGGTTGTGCGTATCAATCGTTTTTCACCTGAGAGCGAAAGTCCCTGATGGCAACGCGCTACAGTCACCGGGAAGCTTTCGAACTGAATGGCACACGGGTGCTTGCAGGTACCAGGGAAGTGATAAGCCTCCCGGTTCCTGACCTGTTTGTACATGCAGATCTGTCCATCCCCGTGCACGTGGTGCATGGCAAAAAGGATGGACCTACGCTGTTTCTCTCCGGAGCCGTCCATGGCGATGAAATCATTGGCGTGGAGATTATCCGAAGAGTTCTCTCTGCCCGTCGTATCGGTCGTATCAGTGGAACGCTGATCGCCGTTCCCATTGTCAACATATTCGGGTTCCTGAACCAGTCGCGCTACCTGCCAGACAGGCGGGACCTAAATCGTTCGTTCCCGGGGTCCGAGCGAGGTTCCATTGCCGCAAGACTGGCAAAAACCTTCACAGAGCACATCATGAGCCAGTGCACACACGGCATCGACCTGCACACGGCCGCCGTCAACCGCGAAAACCTTCCGCAGATTCGTGCCGCACTTAGCGATAACAGTGATGTTGAAGATATGGCCATTGCCTTTGGCCTGCCGGTCGTTGTGAACAGCGAAACCATTGAGGGCTCCCTGCGCCACACCGCGCACGAGATGGGTATAAAAACCATCGTCTATGAAGCTGGCGAGGCACTGAGATTCGATGAGACCGCAATCCGCGGGGGTGTAAACGGCATTCTTCGGGTGATGGAAAGTATTGGAATGCTCCGGATGAGGAAACGGGCACCTGCGACGAACAGCAGGCTGAAACCGCCCACGATTGCCTCAAACTCGAGGTGGGTACGTGCACCCCAGAGCGGTATTCACCGATCAATTGCGCCCCTCGGCGCGAGGGTATCATCCGGCGAGACACTGGGTTTTATCGCAGACCCGCTGGGTGAAAACGAATCTCCCGTCACCGCGTCAATGGGTGGCGTGATTATTGGCCGATCCAATATCCCACTGGTGACGGAAGGCGAAGCCCTGTTCCATATTGCTTCTTTCGAGGCACCCCACGGTCAGGTCGCGAGACAGATCGACCTGGTGGAAGAGGTCCTGGAATCGGTCGCCACCGAAATTGATGAACCCCCTATTGTCTAGGGACTAGCTGGTTTTCTTGGCGCGGGCCTTGGCTTTCGGCTTTGGATTTTCTTCCGAGTCAGAGTCATCGCTCGTTGTCGGTGCTCCTGATCTCCGGGCGATGCGGTCAACCATGCGCCCCATGTTACCGAGCGACATCAGGTGACAATAAATCCACGAAAGCTCGCCGGAGCGGAACAGTTGCAATGCCCGGTCATCCGGCATCTGGAGTAGCTTTCTTTCATCCACTGCAAGCAGGCCAGACAAACCAAACTGCTGGCCATCGACCATATCGACCTTGGCATTCAGCTCCATGAGAAGTTCGTTTTCCTTCAACCGCTGCACAAAGGCTTCTGTGCGCTGGTACTGTTTCTGGTACTCCTCGAGAAAATCCATGGCCTGTTTCAGGATTGGCGTGGTTTCTTCACCATCAAACAGTGGTTCACCTTCTGTATCGTTGAAGCCTTCGTAAGCTTCATCAATGCAAACCACTCTCTGACCGTCCTGACCGGTTTCAGCCAGCACAAAGGGATAGCGGCGACCAAAAGCTGGCACGTAGCGGGCGTCCCAGGTGCCTTCATCGTCAACGTAGAGGTTTTCCTCGTTACGCAGACCAAGCAACGCCACCGGCACAACACTTTCACCCGCCTGGGCGAACACAATGGGATACTCCTTGGCGGCCTCACTGAATTCAACTCCTGCGATGATGACGGAGTTGGTCCCCGATGCGAACTTGAAAGTACGACCTGCCGGATTGATTTTCTTACCTGCATGATCCGTCTTATTCAACGGAACGGGCTTTTTATAGAACAAGAGGTTTGCCATGGTTTTCCCACTTCTTTTTACGCTGGGCGGCAGTCTGCCTTATTGCCGGTGATGCCGCACAATGCCCCGACAGGCGTTTCGACCTGATTCCTATTCGGGTTCGGGTTCTGCCATCTCCGACCTTTCAAGGTGTACCGTCTGTGTCGGGAAAGCAAACTCAGCGCCGTGGCCTTCGACGATATCCACGATATCCAGCAGAATCGATTCCTTGATCTTGTGGAACTCCACCCAATTGGTGGTTTTCGTGAAGGCATACACAAAAAACTCCATCGACGATGCTGCGAAAGCATTAAAATTCACGATGAGGGTACGATTCGGGTCAATCTCAGGGTGTTCGGCGAGCATGCTGCGCACATCATCGACAATCACTTTCACCTTCGAGGCATCATCATAGCGAACACCGATCTTCTCGTAGATCCGCCGGTTCCTCATCCGCGACGGGTTTTCCAGTGATATGGTCGTGAACACTGAGTTAGGCACGTAAAGCGGTCTCTGGTCAAAGGTCCGGATCATTGTCAGCCGCCAGCCGATATGTTCCACGGTCCCCTCGATATCCCTGTCAGGGCTGCGCACCCAGTCACCCACCGAAAAGGGGCGGTCGAGGTAGATCATCAGGCCACCAAAGAAGTTAGCCAGCAGATCCTTCGCTGCAAATCCCACGGCAATACCACCAATACCGCCAAAGGCGAGTACGCCGGAAACGCTGACTCCAAGGGTCTGGAGAATGGTCAGCGCACCGGTGATGAACACGGATATGCGCAGCAGTTTGCCGACCGCATGTGAGGTAGTGATATCGGCCCCATTCTTGATAAACGCTTCTTCTACCTCGGTGATAAACCTTGCAAGGAAGTAAACCAGCAGACCGACCACCGCGATAAAGCGCGTCGGATCGATGAGTTGATCCAGCGTGGAGTCCGTACCCTTGGCGATAATCTCTGCTGCCCAGCTGATACCAAGCACCCAGATAAGCCATGTGGCGGGCCGGCGCGCTGAACGCACCAGGGCATCATCCCAGACGTTCTGGGTTTTCAGCGCCTGCTTCTCAACCTGCACCAGCGCCTTTCGCGCAACATAGTTTGTCACCACCGTCGCAAACACAACGACAAAGACCCAGATCACCTCCGGCCGGGCCAGCAATGCCTGCAGCTCTGTCAGCGAATCTTCCATAAACCTGTTTCCACTAGAAATATCGGATGAATTCTAACTTGATAAAATCCTCGTCCTGAAAAAATCCCAGCTCGGACTCCGGATCACCGTTAAACATTGATGCCTCGAGAATCATCTTCCAACTTGCACCGATTCTGCTCGAAGCCTCAAGCGTCATAAGATACTCATCGGAATCGACATCGTACAGCCACACCAGCAATGCAGTTGTATCTGAAGGGTTGTTTACCGTGTAACGAAAACCTAGAGCGACATCATCTTCGCCGATAACTGGCGCATCCTCACCGCGGTCATCAAACAGGTACTCCGCAACGACACCAAGGTCACCGCGTGTGCCCAGGATGCCGACAAAGGTTTTTTCAAAGCCGAATGTTGCGGCAGAGAAACGATCGCCCTGGCCACTTCGGGTAATAGCCTCGAGCTTCCAGGCCCAGTCACCGACAAAGTACTGGGCGTCGAAGCCGGTCTGGTCGATCACATCATAAACAGGAATCAGCACCGCCTCACCCGGGATACCGGGCTCATCAGTTCTTAGGTCAGCCTGGAATCGCGGCTCCCGGGAGGTGCCGGAAAAATGGGACAGCCCGACTTCCAGCTCACCAAAATAGTTGGTCCAGCGCACGGCAAAATCAGTCCGGTATTGTTCTGCTGACGATTCATAGACTGGTTCAGAATCATCCACGAGCAATGGCAGGCGTGGCCTTCCCTTCTCTCCCGGGAAATTGCGTTCACGAAAGCCCGTCAACACATAGAAATCCAGCACGCCCCAGTCGCGGATCAGCGACAGGTTAATCATCGGCTGGCCAAGCTTCTCTTCTCCATCTGGGTTTTCGACATTGTCAGTCTGGTTAACGATATCTACCAGGTGCTGCGATTCGGTGACGCCCCAGAACACCTTTTGAATACCCGTTCTGAGTTCCCAGTCATCTGACACATGAACCCAGGTGAGCTCCCGGATATCAAAGTGCGTACGCTCTTCATCCTGGCCATCCCATCGGTAGAACGGCACAAACGCGAAGATATCGCTACCGCCATTCCAGGTTTTGTAATACTCGGTCTGGATGCTGACAGAAGGATAAAACTCATCCAGGTCGTTCAGTCCCGGATCATTGAATATACGGAACTCCGGGGCTATGTCCGTACGCCAGCGACCCGGTTCCCCCGACGAGCTTTTGCTAGTTGCCCCGGGGGTCGGGAAAGGCGTGGACTTTTTTTTTAGCTTTGCCGGATTGTAATCGCCCTCATACTCGCGCACTGGAGTGGGGGCCTTCGGTGTCGCAGGTTTTCCCGGCATCCGAAGGCCTCTAAGCTCCGGGGTGATGTCCTGGTTTTCCTGCACATAAGGAACCACTTCCTCGCTGGAGCGCAGCACCCACGCGCCCTCGATACCCTGGGCAACGAGTCGGGCAATGACACTGGCCTCTTCATCCGCTGCAACCGGTCCCACCAGCACTCGCTGGTAGGACGCGCCTGAAACATCTACCCGTACGATGCTGACCGGGTTGAGCAGCGACAATCGCTCGACCAGTGCATCGGCGCGGCCGGGTTCCCTAAAACTGCCGGCAACAATATAGTTCCCCTGCGGCGCAGCGAAGGCCACAGTATTAACATCGACAAGTTCAAGTTCCGCAAACACGGTTTCCATGAACGGCAGTTCGTCCGGTAGACGAAGCGTCCAGGTGTCAGCCAGACCCGCCTGCGCCAATCGCTGCTCCAGCTGGTCGACGTACACCGGGTCCTGCGGGATGCTGGTCAGAAGACGATACTGAAGCCGCTCTCCGACAGGGGTCTCATAAAGCAGGATCTCAAGCCCGGTTTCCGCGACAAATCGACTGCCTTCTTTTCGTGCAGTCTCGGGCTCCAGAAAACTGCCAAGCACCTCAAACGAGTGCTCAGCACTCACCGGCGCTGCAATCAGCAACAGGGCGAGCAGGCTACCTGGCAGTCGAAGCTTCACGTGCTAACGGGTTCGTTGCAGCGCGTTTTTGTTGAAATCGCGATCTGAGAGACCCGTCTGGAAGGAATACTCCTTCCACAGCAGTTCGGTGCTTTTATTGTTGACGTGATTCACCATCATCATTGAGTCAGCACGCCAGAATTTACCAAGATACTGCTGGTAGTTGTTGAACGTGAGCGTTTTCAGCAGCTTGTCTTTCCTGTCGTAGTAATCGACCTTCTGGACCCGGTAGTGTTCCTTGTCGATCCAGGTGATCTGGCGGGTATAGCCCGAGTACCTGTCAGTCGGGAGTCGCTCGGAGACAAAACAATCAAGACCATTGAGCGATTCATCACGCAGGTATTTATAAGAGTACTTTTCAACTTCCTGGGAGCTCAGGTCCTCAAACGCAAACTCGCTGCCGACAAAAGGACCTGACTTGTTTTTCGAGGCGATTCGTTTTACTCGCTTCAGTGCTGGCAGGTACAGCCATTGATCATCATCTCCCACTTTGTGGGAGAAAGTCAGAAGGCCGGTGCCCTGTACGTTAGGTGGTGTGTCGAACACCATGATGCTTTTATCGCCGTCCTCGGGAACCTCAAGGGACTTGAGGCGCATCTCACGGTGATTCTCTTCTCCCCTCGCATTGCGCAGGATCATGCTCATGGTGACCTGCATATCAACCCAACCCTGGTCGCGACGATCGGCTTCCTCAGCGATAGCGAGACCCTTTTCTTCCGGCGTTTCCGCTGCAAGACCAAAGGGCAACAAGACTAAAAAGGCAACGAGCAGGTTCTTCATGAGCATTTCCTTATTCGACATTCATCTCTGTAACACCGCCGGCGCAGTATAGCGCAGCTACAAAAGGTTCAGCATTGCGTGCCAGGTGTTGAAAAAATCAGGAAAATTCGTTGTCATTCGACAATCCCTGTATATAATTCCAGTAACTGTATAAACAAACAGGTGTTATTACGCCATGAACAAGCTGACGCCAAGGCAGAGCGAAGTCCTGGACTTCATAAAAAGCTATATCGACGAGACTGGCTACCCTCCTACTCGAGCAGACATCGCCAACGAGCTGGGTTTCAAGAGCGCCAACGCTGCTGAAGAACACCTGAAAGCACTGGCTCGCAAGGGCGCCATTGAAATGATTCCGGGCACCTCGCGCGGCATCAAGCTGCCTGAAAGCGAGGGCATTCCGATTGTTGGTCGGGTCGCTGCAGGTAACCCCATCCTTGCCGAGGAACACATTGAAGACTACTGCGAACTGCCTTCAACCTTCTTCAGCCCAAGCGCTGACTACCTGCTGCAGGTGCGCGGTGATTCAATGATTGAATGTGGCATCCTGGATGGTGACCTGCTGGCCGTGCACAGGACACAGAATGTGAACAACGGCGACATCGTGGTAGCGCGCATCGAAGACGAGGTGACGGTAAAGCGACTGAAACGTTCACGTAGCAAGTACCAGGTGACACTGTTGCCTGAGAACAAGGACTACTCACCGATTGAGGTGGATCTGCGTTACCAGGAGTTCGAAATTGAAGGGCTCGGTGTCGGGGTAATAAGACACTAGTTGACCTCTCAGCGAACGCGCCCGGGGACCTGGGCTCGGTAGGCTCGAGGGCAGGAGCCCGAAAGCCAGCGTACAGGGATCGACCGGGCGGCGATCCGCTTGCAGCGGTACCGAGAACAGGTACCCGTGGCAGTAAGCTGGTTACCCAGTAGCTGCCTTCTTACCCGAACCCTTTTCAGACTCGACCCACTCACCATTCACAAAATCAGCCCGCCAGCCTGACGGCTTGCCCTTGTCGTTCTCCGTCATGACGTAGTGTTCTTTCGTCTTGCGTGCGAACTTGACCAGTGAACGCCTGCCTTCCGGGTCTTTCGCCGGGGCACGCATAAGGAACTGGTACTTGGGGTCAATTTCATTCTGGTGTGGCAGGAGCTCATCGAGATAAGGTGCTCGCGTCTCCCGGTTCTTGGGGAACTGGCTGGCAGCCAGGAAAATCCCCGCCGCACCATCGCGTAACACGTAAGTATCGTCAACCTTCTGGCACTGCAGTTCCGGCATGGGTACCGGGTCCATCTTAGGAGGTGCCGGTTCACCGTTACGCAACAGTTTGCGTGTGTTCTTGCAGTCTTCTGCAGTGCAACCGAAATACTTGCCGAATCGGCCCGTCTTCAATTGCATTTCAGCACCGCACTTGTCGCACTCAAGAACCGGTCCATCGTAACCCTTGATTTTGAACTCACCCTTCTCTATCGCAAATCCGGCACAATCAGGGCTGTTGCCACACAGGTGCAGCTTGCGTTCAGTGTCGATCAGATAGCTGTCCATCGCAGTGCCACACTTCTCGCAACGGCGTTTGTCACGAAGGATTCGCGACTCTTCTTCCTCGTCACCGTCCACACTGACGACTTCATCACCAGGGATCAGGTTGATGGTGTGCTTGCAACGTTCCTTGGGGGGCAGTGCATACCCTGAGCATCCCAGGAACACGCCTGTGCTGGCCGTGCGCACCTGCATATCGCGTCCGCACTTCTCGCACTTGATATCTGTCATCGAAGGCTCATTGGCGCGCATGCTGCCCTCGCCATCACCTTCTGCTTTTTCCAGCTTGTTCTCAAAGTCCCGGTAGAACTCATTCAGCAGGCTCTTCCACTCGACGTCGCCATCCGAAACTTTGTCGAGACCCTCTTCAAGCTGGGCGGTGAAGTTGTAATCCAACAGGTCCTTGAAACTTTCGCTCAGACGCTCTGTAACCACATCACCGATTTTTTCTGCATAGAAACGCTTGTTGTTCAGTGTGACGTAACCGCGATCCTGGATGGTGGTAATGATTGACGCATAGGTTGAAGGGCGACCAATGCCACGTTTTTCCAGTTCACGCACCAGGCTCGCCTCACCATAGCGGGGTGGCGGCTTGGTGAAGTGCTGCGATGGAAACAGTTCTTCAAGTTTAAGCACCTGGTCAACCTGGTAATCCGGCAGTGCTTGCTCTTCTTCTTTCCTGCCAGCCGGCGGCTGCACGCGAGTGTATCCGTCAAACTGCAGGATGCGACCGCGAACACGCAGTTCTAACTGTTTCTCGCTCACGGCTGGGTTAGCCGCCCCCACCAGTACACTCGTACTAATATAGTCCGCATTCGGCATCTGGCAGGCAACAAACTGCCGCCAGATGAGTTCATATAGTCGTTCCGCGTCTCGCTCCATACCTTTCAGGTTCGTCGATTTCACAGTGACATCAGAGGGACGAATCGCCTCGTGCGCTTCCTGCGCGCCTTCCTTGGATGAATACAGTCGTGGCTGGTCAGGCAGGTACTTGTCGCCAAAATCCTTGCCGATTAACTCACGGCAAGCGGCAACGGCCTCGGCACTCAGGTTGGTGGAATCCGTTCGCATGTAGGTGATGTAGCCGGCCTCGTAAAGACGCTGTGCCAGCATCATGGTTTTCTTCACACCAAATCCCAGACGCGTGCTCGCCGCCTGTTGCAGCGTTGACGTTATATAAGGTGCAGTGGGCCGGGTTTGCGTGGGTTTGTCTTCACGCCTGGTAACAGTAAAAGTCGCACTGTTCAGGATTTCCAGAGCAGCATCGGTCTGCTCCTTGTTCAGCGGCCTGAAGTTCTCGCCATCCTGTTTCGTTACCTGAAACTTTACCGCAGGCGCATCACCGTCACTCTGCAACAGGTCCGCGTAAACTTCCCAGTACTCTTCCGGGACAAACGCTCGAATTTCCCGCTCCCGCTCAACAATCAGTTTGACCGCAACTGACTGGACACGACCGGCAGACAGTCCACGTGCGACTTTGGCCCAGAGCAGCGGAGACAGTTTGAAACCCACAACGCGATCAAGAAAACGTCGCGCCTGCTGAGCACTAACATGATCCATATTAATATCGCCGGGTTCTTCGAAAGCTTCCTGGATCGCTTTCTTCGTGATTTCATTGAACACGACACGACGGTAGCGGGATTCGTCACCACCAATTGCCTCGCGCAGGTGCCAGGCGATAGCTTCACCTTCCCGGTCAAGGTCAGTTGCGAGATAAATTTCGTCAGCATTCTGGGCAAGCTTCTTCAGCTCTGAAACGACTTTTTCTTTACCAGGCAGAATCTGGTAGTTGGCTTTCCAGTCGTTGTCCGGATCGATACCCATGCGAGCCACGAGCTGCTTGCGGGCTTTCTCTTTCTTGTACGCCTCTTTCTTCTCCGGCGACATCTTTCGAGTCTTGGCCGCTTCAGCTGCACGAGCCTTGGGGTCGCTCTTGCTGGTTCCAGACACAGGCAGGTCGCGAATGTGTCCGACGCTGGACTTCACAATAAAGTCATCGCCGAGATAACGATTAATCGTTTTCGCCTTAGCTGGTGACTCGACAATAACGAGCGATTTACCCATTCAATGTTTCCGTAGCCGTTTATGTAGCTGTTTGTTTTGCATCATCGATGGCGATATCACAGCCATTTCAGAGCGCTCGGGGGCGACATGTATAAGGACAATGTTTTCCAAGGTCAAGCAACAATGTCTGAATTTGTTGATGTCGTCACAAACGTCGAGCCCTTATTTACTTTACGCGCAGAGCAGTGAGGATTGTCAACCCTCGTCTTCCTCAACCGGTTTATTCAACGGTAAGTCCGCACATTGCCTGAGAAAATCCAGCACGATCTGTTCAGAACCTTTCTCCGCCTCATGCCAGTAAACAGTGATGGTATAACGAGATTCCTCTACCTGATCGACATCGTTCGGCAGAGACTCAATAGAATTGTTTAACCAGTTTTTCAGCTCGTCACTTGCCTCATCCGGCAGCTCAACACTCCAGCGCCAGCTTTTGTCCAGCATGCGTTGTACACACCAGTTCACTTCAGGAAGCTGCCGCCAGTCACGTTCCCGCTTTCGCTGGACACGCCAGGCCGTCACCTTGAGTTTCGGTGGTATGCGCCTGCCCGTATGGGTGACGTACTTGTCCTGCCTGGGATTGGGATCCTCGATGGAGGTCAGGTCAACCGAGACGCCCGACTGGCGTGCAATGGTACGCATCTGCATGCGTTCCTTCTGCCGCGCAGAGGGCAACACCGCGACAATCGGAACAATGATGAAAAGGAGGGCCAGGCCGATAATCAGGTAAACCATGGTGTTGAGGATAGCAGGCTTACTGTGTACATTTGGTTAAAAATCCAACCACAAAAACTACACGAACAGGTGGGTGCGATGGCTGAATACAATCACATTTTGATGGGCGTTGATCTGACGGTTGAGTCCCGGGATGTTTCCAGGCGAGCCTGCGCGCTCCAAAACGCATTCGATTGCAAGCTCAGTTGTGTTCATGTCATCGAACCCCTGTCGCTGGCTTATGGCGGCGACATCCCCATGGATCTCTCTACCATCCAGGAACAGATCCAGGATACAGCCAAGACACACCTGGCAGAGTTCGCTGCTTCACTGGGTATTGCAGAAGAAGATCGCCACCTGATCTTCGGGCGCCCCGAAACAGAAATCCACACGCTCGCAGAGGAAATTGGCGCGGACCTGATTGTCGTCGGCAGTCATGGTCGGCATGGTCTTGCGCTGCTGCTCGGTTCAACCGCGAATGGTGTGCTGCATGGTGCGCCGTGTGATGTGTTGGCAGTCAGGGTCGGCATTAAGGAAGACTAGCTCTTCATTCTTCATTAAACTTTCATTAGTCTTTCACGCACTAAAGCTCAAAGAAATGATCGAATACGCGCGTGAACCGATTTTTACTGACCTGCGCACTGTCTTTCCTGGCGCTGACGGCTGCGGCTGATTTTTCCCGCGGGGTCAGCTACGACCCGTCCATGACACCGGATCGTGTCGAACAGCGGCAACTCTACCAGGATGCACTGCACCTGATTCAAACCAGCCAGTTTTCGCGCCTGCAGAAGCTGAAGCCGCAGCTGCGCACCTACGCCCTCTACCCCTATCTCGAATATACCGAGATGGCGTATCGCATCTCACGCTACAGTGAAGAGGAGGTGCTTGCATTCGCAGAACAAAACCTCGACACACCCCTGACACAACCACTGTTGCAGCACTGGCTGTCGAGCCTCGCGAAACAGGGCAAATGGTCAACCTTTGTTTCCAACTACGACCGGGTAACGCCCACCAGGGAACTTGCCTGTCAGTATGGTTACGCTCTCCACAAGACCGGCCTGACCGAGGAGGCCATGGCTGAGGCGGCCAAACTGTGGACGGTGGGATTCTCGCAGCCTGATGAGTGTGACCCCATCTTCAGAGTCTGGCGCGGTGCCGATGGCATGACACCAGAGATTGCCTGGCTGCGCTTTTCACTTGCCCTGCAGGACAACGAGAGCAAACTCGCCAATTACCTGATGCAATTTGTCTCCAGGGACGACAAGCCTTATGCCGCCAACTACCGGTTGGCGCACCAGAAACCAACCACCATCAAACGCTACGGGGCGTTCAACAAAGATAATCAGCGCAACCGGGAAATTGTACTGCATGGTGTGCGCCGACTTGCGAGGAGCGATCCTGAAGATGCACTGTCGACACTTCGAGCCTACGAACCCATGCTCAGTTTCGAACCGGCCTCACTCGAGGAAGCTTACGCTTATATCGGTATCCGGCTTGCCCGCAAGACGAACGATCTTGAGCTGATGGATTCGCTGCCGGTAAGTCTGCATGAACATCCTGACCTGGTGGAAGCCAGACTGCGTCAAAGCCTGAAGCTGCAGGACTGGAGCAGTGTCATCGTCCTGATCAACCTGTTGCCGCAGGAACTGCAGGACTCCACTCGCTGGCAATACTGGAAAGCACGGGTGCTCAGACAGTCCGCTGAAGAACCTGATCGGCAGATCGCCCATGACATACTGGCCGAACTCAGCCAGACCAGATCCTTTTACGGTTTTGTTGCCGCAGACATCCTGCAATCCCACTACAACTACGAGGATGAACCTACTCCGGTTACTTTTAACCAGATACTGTCACTTGAAGAGACACCGGGTATCCAGCGCGCCCTCGAGCTTTTTGCCATGGGTGAAAGGTCAAAGGCCCGCCGGGAATGGTACTTCACCACCGCAGACTTCACTTACGCAGAAAGGGAAGTCGCTGCGAAGGTCGCCCTGCGCTGGGGATGGTACAAGGCAGCCATACAAACCATGATTGATGCTGGTGCGTGGAACCATCTGGATTTCCGGTTTCCCCTCGCCTACCAGGACACGTTCATTAAGCACGCCCGGCGGGCCAATATCCCGGTTCAGTGGAGCCTTGCCATCGCACGCCAGGAAAGTGCCTTCATGCCTGACGCCAGATCCAGTTCCGGCGCATTGGGCGTGATGCAGCTGATGCCAACCACCGCAGAGCTGGTCGCCAGGCAGCTGGGGGTCTCCTACAAGAACAACACGAGCCTCACGGACCCGGACCTCAACATCCAGCTCGGCACCAACTACCTGAGCCAGATGCTGAGGCGTTTTGACAACAATCGAATTCTCGCATCCGCTGCGTATAATGCCGGTCCTGGTCGCGTCAACCAGTGGCTGGACCCGGACATGTCGTTCGACGTGTGGATCGAGATTATTCCATTCCCGGAAACTCGCGGTTACGTCCAGAATGTCCTGATGTTCTCCAGCATATACAGCAGACGCATGGACGAACGCCAGCCGCTGATTTACCCGCATGAGAGGAACTATTTTTCTCCACAGCAGGTAACCGCCATCCAGGAACTGGCACGGCGACAGCCGGAAAACACCTGTCCCAATAAAGGCCAAGATGACAGAACTCATTGATATCGGGGCTAACCTTACCCACGACTCGTTCGACCATGATTTCGACGAGGTGCTGGAACGCGCGGCCCAGGCTGGCGTGACCCAGATGATGGTAACTGGCGCTTCCAGGGAGGGCAGCGAACAGGCCAGGGAAATCGCGGCACGTCACGAACACCTCTACGCAACAGCTGGCATCCACCCGCATCATGCCGAGGAAACTGATGCATCAACGTTGAGCCTGCTGAAAGATCTTGCCGGTGACGACAGGGTTAAAGCGATCGGCGAGACGGGCCTGGACTACTTCCGCGATTTCTCCCCCAGGCCCAAGCAGGTTAAATCCTTCGAGCAGCACATTGAACTTGCCATAGATACCGGCCTGCCCATGTTCCTGCACGAGCGCGATGCCCATCCTACATTTGCCGAGGTACTCAGGGAGTACCGGGATAACATCAGTCGGGCCGTTGTACACTGCTTTACCGGCGAGAAAGATGCACTGTATGCATACCTGGACCTCGACTGCTACATCGGCATCACCGGCTGGATCTGCGATGAGCGACGCGGCGAGCATCTGAAAACCCTGGTGAAAGACATTCCCGACAATCGCCTCATGATCGAAACCGATGCGCCTTATCTCATGCCGCGCACAATTCGTCCGAAACCGAAAACACGGCGCAATGAACCGATGAATCTCCCGGAGGTGTGCAGAACCGTAGCCGAGTGCCGAGAAGTGACCTATGAGGCGCTCGCGCGGCTGACCACGGACAACGCAAGGTCATTCTTTGATCTCCCCAGGGAGGTATAGGTGGTAAAGGTGAACCTCTACACCACGCTTGGTTGTCACCTGTGCGAACAGGCACATGGTCTGCTGCTCAACCTGCAGCAGGAAGGTCTGTCACTGGAAATCAGCAGCATCGAGATAGCCGATTCCGACGAATTGATGGAACGCTATGGCATCAGGATTCCCGTGGTTGAAGTGTCCGGCGAATCACGCGAACTCGGCTGGCCCTTTAACCTCAACGAGCTACGCACGTTTCTTGTCTGATAATATTGGTGTATGCCACCACTACTGCAGTGTCACCGGGTTTCACACTCGGCCGGCACGAAATCCCTGTTCAAGTCGCTCGACCTCACCATCAATAGCGGTGACCGGATAGGTCTGGTCGGTCACAACGGTTCAGGCAAATCGACCCTGCTGTCTATCCTGAATGGCAACGACAGCGCAGATGAAGGTGACATTTCCCGTAACAACGACCTGCACCTTGAGACCGTGGAACAGTTCATTGACCCGCGCCTGAACGACATGACCATGCTGGAGGCCCTGTCGGAAAAGCTACCAACTGAGGAAAGGGTCAGCCAGATGTACCGGGCAGAACAGTTGCTGGCCCAGTTGGGTTTCGATGAATCTGAATTCAACTTCCTGGTAAGAGACCTCTCCGGTGGGCAGCAAAACCGCCTGATGTTCGCCCGGGCCCTGCTGACCGAGCCGAACCTGATCCTGTTCGACGAGCCAACCAACCACCTGGACCTGAAAACTCTGCTGGTCTTCGAGCGCTACCTGAAATCGCTTGAGGCGGCTTTTTTAATCATCTCTCATGACCGGGAGTTTCTCGATGCCGTGACTGAACGCACTGTATTCCTGCGAGACGAACGCTTTTACCAGTTCGCCATGCCCTACACCAAAGCGAGAGCAGCGCTCGAGGAACATGATGAAGCCGCACGTGCTGCGAGGGAGCAGGAAGAAAAAGACATCCGGCGCCTGGAAGCCAGCGCAAAAAGACTGGCCACCTGGGGCAAGGTTTATGACAACGAGGATCTCTCGCGCAAGGCCAAGTCCATGGAAAAGCGCATAGAGAAACTGAAAGACGAGCAGACCTTTGTTTCCAAAGGCTCAGGCCTGAACCTGACCATTGATGTCGGCAGCGCACGGGCCAACAGAATGCTGGCAATCGAACAGCAGGATATTCTCGCGCCAGATGACCGAGTGCTTTTTCACATTGACGACCTGGTCATCAGGCCCGGCGATCGGGTAGCACTGCTGGGTCACAACGGTGCCGGGAAAACCACACTGATCAACAGGATCATGGCGGAGTACGACAACAACCGGGATGGCGATGTCATCAAGTTCAATCCCCAGTGTGACATCGGCTACTACGACCAGGAGATGCAGCGCCTGGATGAATCCCTGGGGCTGATGCAGACCCTGCGAGATCACTGCGGTGGACCGGACAGCACGCTCAAGGGCGCGCTCATCAAGGCAGGCTTCCCCTATAAGGATCTGGACAAAAAAGTTTCAGTACTCTCAGGCGGGGAACGGGCGCGCCTCATGTTCCTAATCATCCGCATGAATCAGCCAAATTTCCTGGTCCTGGACGAACCCACCAACCACATTGATATCCAGGGTAAAGAAGAACTGGAAGCCCAGATTCTTGAAACCAACGCGACGGTCCTGATCACGTCTCACGATCGACGATTTGTCGACAACATCGCTGAACGATACCTGCTGATCAGCGAGGGTAAGCTCACGGAAATCAATCGACCGGAAATCTTTTACAACATGGATTCGCCCGATCGGTCACAACAGGAGCAACAAACAGACGGGGATATCAGTGAACCTGAAGGCGAAGAAGAAATCCTGGCGCGTATCGTCGAGCTGGAAGCCCTGCTGGAGGCTGACCTTGCCCGCAAGCCAAAATTCCAGAAGCCAAAACTACAGGAAACCTGGCGCGCAGAAATCGAGGCTCTTATAAAAGCCCTTTAATGCTCCAACGCATCCAGTATGGTGCAGTGAAGCGCTGACAGCTCTCCGCCTTCACAGGCATCGGTAATCTGCTTGAGTGCCTGCTTCATCTTCTGCAGCTCTGCCATCTTGCTTTCGATGGCATGCAGTTTCTGTTGCGCCAGTAGTTTCACTTCCCCGCATGTCGCGTGTTCACGATCCACCTGCAGGGACAGCAGTTCACCGACTTCCTTCAGGGAAAAGTCCATGGCCCGCGCACGACGGATAAAATGCACCCGATCAACGTCGTCTGCCGTGTACAGGCGGTAACCGGAATCACTACGCCGCGGCTCGGGTATCAGCCCTTCTGCCTCGTAGTAGCGCAGGGTTTCAACACTGGTTTCAGTCTGTGTGGCGAGTTCGCCAATTTTCAGGAAGCTCATAACCCTGTAGTTTACTCTATAGTTGAAATTTCCACAGAATCTCACGCGGTTCGCCTTTTCTGCATCAACAATCCCTTCTAGACTGCATTTTTACTCGCTTTCGGCTGGTTTTATGACAACAGAGACACTCGTGGACGGGCTCTGCTTCGGTGAAGGCCCAAGATGGCACGACGGCAGGCTGTATTTTTCTGACATGCACGCCAGCACCGTCTACGCCCTGGACGAACAGGGAAATCTTGAATCCATAGTCGTGCTGGAGGATGACGAACCTTCAGGGCTCGGCTGGCTGCCGGATGGGCGCATGCTCATAGTCTCCATGCAGAAGCGCAAACTGCTGGTGTTCGATGGCAACACGCTGTCTGACTTCGCTGATCTCTCCGAATATGCAACCTGGCACTGTAATGACATGGTGACCGATACCCAGGGCAGATCCTACCTGGGCAACTTCGGATTCGACCTTCATCACAACGGCGAATTCTGCAAGGCAGCCCTAGTGCTCGTTCACCCCGATGGCAGTACGGAGCTCGCAGCCGATGAACTTTCTTTTCCCAATGGCACAGTCATCACACCGGATGGCAAAACACTCATTGTCGGCGAATCTTTTGGCGCGAGACTCACCGCTTTTGATATCGCAGAGAACGGCACCCTCTCAAACCGAAGGGAATGGGCACCAATGGAAGGCGCTGTTCCTGACGGTATCTGCCTCGACGATGCAGGGGGCATCTGGGTCGCATCACCGGTAAGCAACGAAGCGTTGCGCGTGGTTGAGGGCGGCGAGGTCACAGACCGGGTGAAGGTAGCAAACCAGGCTTATGCCTGCATGCTGGGTGGCAACGATGGAAAGACATTGTTCATCATGACCAGCGCATCTTCCCACCCTGATGAGTGCAGCCAGCAGAAGACAGCCGCGGTGGAAACCATTCGTGTTGAACATGCCGGAGCCGGAATGCCATGAGTGATATTCGTATCGCCGTCGTCAATGGCGGCAAATCCGCCGAGGCTGACGTCAGCCGCAGCAGTGCCCGCGGTGTAATTGAGGCTCTGAAAGAGCACTTCTCTTCCGTCACCAGCGTCGAGCTCGACAGCAACATCGTGCAGGCACTGGCAGACTGCAAACCGGATGTTGTCTTTCCAATCCTGCATGGGCCTCCCGGTGAAGATGGCACCCTGCAGGGGTTTCTCGAGATTCTTGGCTACAGGTACGTGGGCAGCGACGTACACGCCAGCGCTTTTGCAATGGACAAGATTGTCGCCAAGGACATCTTCAGAACAGCGGGATTACCGGTTGCGCAACAATGTGTTGTCACGCGCGAGGCAGACATTGCCATTTCCGCTGACAGTATCCTGAAATCCCTGGGTGAATCCGTGGTGGTGAAACCTGCCTGCCAGGGCAGCGCAATCGGCGTGACGCTCGTCTCGAATGCGGACGAGCTGCATCAGGCGCTGCAGCAGGCATTTGAATACGACCCACGTCTGCTCGTGGAAGAGCGGATCATGGGGCGGGAAATCACAGTCGGGGTGATTGACACCGATGCCGGTACCAAGCCCTTTCCGGTCATTGAAATCACAACGCCGGAAAACAGCTGGTATGACTTTGCGCATCGCTATACCCAGGGTTGGTCGGAGCATCTCATGCCTGCAGACCTGCCCGATGAGCAGACCTGGGACCTGCAGAGCTGTGCAGTCGCCGCGCACCAGGCGCTGGGTTGCCGCGACCTGTCACGTGCGGATTTTGTCGTGACGGATGACGACATCTATCTTCTCGAAGTGAATACCCTGCCAGGCATGACGCCGACCAGCCTGTACCCGGACGGCGCACGCGGCTACGGGATGGAGTTCCCGGAGCTGGTGAAGTACCTGGTGGAGCGCGCTGCAAACCGATAAGAACGAGCGCCCACAGCGCGGAAAAACGAGTGCCCACAGCGCGGAAAAACGAGTGCCCACAGCGCGGAAAAACGAGTGCCCACAGCGCGGAAAAACGAGTGCCCACAGCGCGGGCACCCTGTCTCTTTACTAAACATCTGGATTACTACACGCGAGTGCGACGGGCGAACCCAGAACTGGACCGGCCGTCGGCCGGTCAAACATTAAAGGTCGTAACCGCGCTCATTGTGCTGATTAATATCCAGCCCTTCGGTCTCTTCTTCTTCATTCACCCGAAGCCCGATCACAATATCAATCACCTTCAACAGCACAAACGTCAGCACCGCGGTATAGATGCCGGTAGCAAACACACCTGTCAGCTGAACCACAACCTGTTCACCCATGGGCAGCCCATCACCCTGGCCACTGAATATTCCCAGTGAACTGCTGGCGAACACACCGGCGAGTATCGTACCCAACGCACCACCAACCCCGTGAACCGGGAACACATCCAGGGAATCGTCTATGCGAAGCTTCTGCTTCAGGAACATGGTGGCGTTAAAACAGATGAAACCAGCGCTAATACCAATTACCAGTGCACCCGCGGGGCCAACAAACCCGGATGCTGGAGTAATAGTACCCAGTCCAGCCACCATACCGGTCACCGCACCCAAGGCACTTGGCTTGCCATAGCGAATCCACTCAATACACATCCAGGTGAACGCACCTGCTGCTGCAGAGATATGGGTGACCAGCATGGCCATACCGGCATCACCATTAGCGGCAAGGGCACTACCGCCATTAAAACCGAACCAGCCAACCCAGAGCATGCCGGCACCCGTGATGGTCATGGTCATGTTATGCGGCGGCATCGGCGTTGTCGGGAAGCCGCGACGCGTGCCCATCATCATGGCAGCAGTCAATGCAGCCACCCCTGCAGTGACGTGAACCACGGTACCGCCTGCGAAATCGAGCAATCCCATCTCACCAAGCCAGCCGCCACCCCAGACCCAGTGAGTCACCGGTGCATAAACCGCCAGCAGCCAGAGGGCAGAGAAAAACAGCATGGCCGAGAAGCGCATACGCTCGGCAAAACCTCCGACAATGAGTGCCGGCGTAATAATCGCAAAGGTCAGCTGGAACATCGCGAACACGCTCTCAGGAATATCGCCACTCAGGGTGTCTTCCTGGATACCGGCAAAGAGCACATTGGAGAAACCACCCACAAAGGCATTACCTTCTGAAAATGCCAGGGAGTAACCGACAACCAGCCAGAGAATCGACACGACGCAGGTGATCGCGAAACACTGCATCAGCACACTCAACACGTTCTTGACTCGCACCAGGCCAGCATAAAACAGTGACAGGCCCGGGATCGTCATAAAGAGCACCAGGGCCGTGGAAGTCAGGATCCAGGCGGTGTTCGCCTCGTTCAGTTCGTCCGCCATCGCGACAGGCGCGAACAGCAACAAGGACAGCACAGCTGCGGCTGATTTAATCATGAGACTCTCCCTCAGTTTAGCCGGTCGTGAGTACCGACAGGTTTTCTTGATCTTATGCCCTGAGTCTACCGGATGTCTCAGCAGAAACCCACGTCAGGCCGCATTCCTGCAGCTTATGTCCGGGACAACTATCAGACTCCCTGGTTATAGCAAATCATTCCACGACAGCACGAGCACAGTTCTATTCAATGGAAGTTCCCCCCAACCCAGGAGCACCTCCCCATGCGACGACAAAAACGCCAGAAGTCTAATCGAGCCTTCGCCCGCGGATATCACTGTGGCGTACACGGCAAATCGAGGGACATGTGCCCGTTTCATGACGAGGAATCCAAGCAGTCCTGGATGGCAGGCTGGAGGACAGGTCGCGAGGACAACTGGGACGGGTTAGTCGGAACTGCGGGTATTAATAGAGAGGCTCATCTTTCTAGTCTTTAGTTCCTGGTTCACGAAGCTGTTTCGCGAGCAGTGTTGCAGATTTTGGTAAGGAGATAAGGTGCCCGCGCTGTGGGCACTCGTTCTCCCGCGCTATGGGCACTCAGCGATCGAGTCGGTATTTAAATGAGGAAGACAACAAAGTCACCGTCTATTTCTGCGGCTATGCGATTCTTTGTTTTCTTCATTTAGCTCAACCCAGGTCGCGAGCTGTGTTGCAGATTGCAGGTCACCGCAGAACCCAGTCGACTCAACTGGTGGTATCATCTTGGGTTGAACCTCAGCGAAATCCTGCTGTCTATAACCATCGCGCCAGTTACCCTGCAAGTCCTTCATTTCACTTGATTTTCAGGGACTGCGCCCCCAGATATCGTCGGTAGTAAACCCAACAGGGAGTTGTAACGAGCTATGTCGCATCGTGCTCATATCGTGGAATTGGAAAAGTGGCTCACGAGCCGCATCATCGGCCAGGAAAAACTGGTTAATCGCCTGCTCATGGCACTGCTCGCCGACGGGCACCTGCTGGTGGAAGGCGCACCGGGTCTCGCCAAAACCAAAGCCATCAAAACGCTGGCCGATGGTATTGAAGGCGAGTTTCATCGAATCCAGTTCACCCCGGACCTGCTCCCTTCTGATATCACCGGCACGGAAATCTATCGTGCCCAGGAAGGTACCTTTGAGTTCCAGCAGGGTCCGATCTTCCACAACCTGATTCTCGCTGACGAGATCAACCGGGCGCCTGCGAAAGTGCAGTCAGCGCTGCTGGAAGCCATGGCGGAACGCCAGGTGAGTTTCGGTCGCCAGACTTTCCAGCTACCCCCCCTGTTCCTGGTCATGGCAACGCAGAACCCGATTGAACAGGAAGGTACTTACCCGTTGCCGGAAGCGCAGCTCGACCGCTTCCTGATGCACGTGAACATCGGTTACCCGGATGCGGCATCGGAACGCAGTATCCTGCAGCTGGTACGCAATGAGGCAATGGACACTGACGATGATGAACCGTCCGCTGCCGTTACCCAGGAAGCCATCTTCAGCGCACGCCAGGAACTGCTGGCACTTCACATGGCACCAGTGGTTGAGGAGTACATTGTGCAGCTGACCATGGCAACACGAAACCCCGGTGCGTACGGCGAGGATCTCGCCAACTGGATCGATTACGGTGCCTCTCCCCGGGGAACCATCGCCCTCGACATCTGCGCGCGAGCCAACGCGTTCCTGCTGGGCAAGGATTTTGTCTCTCCGGACGACGTGCAGGCTGTACTGCATGACGTCTTCCGTCACCGCATCATCGTGAGCTTCGAAGCAGAAGCCATGGGGGTTGATGCCGACAGGATCCTGGATCTGCTGGTACAGAGAGTCGCCGCTGCCTGAGAATGGAATATCGCGGCGCCTATACTGACCTGCGCGACCTGATTCGACTGCGCTATGCTGCGCGGGAGATAACCGATCTCGCTGACAACAAAACCTCGAATCCGCTGGCCGGTCTGCTGACCTCGAACTTCCGCGGAAGAGGTATCGATTTCGCGGAAGTTCGCGTCTATCAACCGGGCGATGATGTCAGGACAATCGACTGGCGTGTGACAGCACGGACACAGGTCGCACACACGAAACTGTTCCAGGAAGAAAAAGAGCGTCCTGTCCTGATACTGGTGGATCAGTCAGCTTCGATGTATTTCGGTAGCCAGGTGACCTTCAAGTCAGTTCTGGCGGCCCGCACGGCCGCTCTCGTCGCCTGGGCCGCTCTGGAACGCGGCGATCGTGTTGGCGGTATCGTGTTTTCAGAACAGGGGCATCGTGAAGTTCGACCCCGGCGAAACAAGCGCGCCGTGCTGCGCTTCCTGAACGAGATTCACGACTTCAACCACGCGCTGACCCGGGAGACCTCGCAGGAACAAGGCTCAACCAACCATTTCGCCAACGCCCTGACCGAGGTGCGCCGCGTCACGAAACACGGCAGCGTCATCTTCATCATCAGCGACTTCAGCAGCTACACCGATGAATCCAGGATACACCTGCAACCCCTGGCGCAATCCAATGATGTGATCGGGATTCACATCTCCGATCCCCTGGAGCAGCACCTGCCAACGCCTGATGTTTACAGCATCACCAACGGCCGAGAATGTTCCCGAATCAATACCGGCAATCGAAAGCACCGTGAAGCCTATGAACTCGGTTACCAGAAACAGCTGACAGCCATCCAGGAAGAGTTTATGCGTGTTAAGTCGCCGCTCCTCCAGCTCAATACGGCGCAATCCATTGTAGATGGCCTGAACCGACAGACCGTTGCGGTGAACTGAGATGGCAAACGCTCCCGCAACACCCAATGCAGTGCCAGGCATCATGCAGCAGGCCACTGACCCGCTGGCGCAACTGCGCGACATCCACATGCCTGCCATGATTGAAACCTGGCCACCAGCACCGGGATGGTGGCTACTGGCGGCACTCGTCGTTGCACTGATGCTCTACGGACTCTACTGGCTGATACAGCGCTGGCGGGCCAACCGTTATCGAAGGGAAGCCATTTCAGAACTCGCCGGGCTGAAACACGACTGGGAAAAGCACCGGGATGACCTCGTCTACCTGGAAGCGCTGCAGCGCCTGTTAAAACGCGTCGCCCTGACCCGTTTTCCCAGGGAAGACGTGGCGAGCCTGACCGGAGAAGCCTGGGTGCAGTTCCTGGACCGCTCCACCGGTAGCCACGACTTTTCCATAGGTGATTCAGAAGCACTGATAGATGGCGCTTACCGTGAAGACATTTCAATCGATATCCTGAGCCTGGAGAAGGCAGCGCGCACGTGGATCGAAAAACATGAAGTTCGCTTCCTGGAAGAAGCACTCGAGGAGGCGGCATGATTGAGTTCCTGTGGCCGCTCGCAGCACTGTTCCTGCCACTGCCGATTCTCGTTTACTTTCTCGTGCCCAAAGCCACTCGGCAGGAACCGGCCCTGCAGGTACCGTTTTTCTCTGCAGCGTCCTCCTACGAGAGCACAACAACCGGGGGGCGGGCTCAATCATTCCTGCGTCGTTTGATACTGATCCTGGTCTGGTGTGCACTCGTCCTGGCCGCAACACGCCCGCAATGGATTGGCGAACCGATTTCCCTGCCTACATCAGGACGTGATCTTCTGCTCGCCGTCGACATCTCCGGGTCCATGGGCACGGAGGACATGGAACTGGCTGGCGCCATGACAACACGCCTCGCCGTGGTTAAAGACGTGGTGGGTGATTTCGTGGAACGACGCAAGGGTGACCGCCTGGGGTTGATCCTCTTTGGTACCCGCGCTTACCTGCAGACACCGCTGACGTTCGACCGCAACACGGTGCGCACACTGCTTGCGGAGACACCTCTCGGCATCGCCGGTGGCAAGACAGCCATCGGCGACGCTATCGGTCTTGCGGTGAAACGCCTGCAGGAGCGCCCTGCCGAAAACCGCGTGCTGATCCTTCTGACTGACGGTGTCAACAACGTTGGCGAAGTGGATCCCGTTCAGGCCGCAAAACTGGCTGCCCAGGAAGGCATCAGAATCTACACAATCGGGTTTGGCGCCGAGGAAATGGTGGTACCGGGTTTCCTGTTCCAACGGAAGGTAAACCCCTCTGCTGAACTCGATATCGAAACGCTGACACAGATTGCAGAACTGACTGGCGGCATCTTCCAGCGCGCCAGGTCCACGCAGGAGCTCAGCCAGATATACGAGGCGCTGGATGAACTGGAACCTATTGAGCAGGACCAGGAGAGCTATCGACCGATTCGATCGCTGTACTGGTACCCCCTCGCCTTCTCGTTGGCCCTCAGCATGCTGTTCACACTGCTGCATCCACAGCTGACAACCTGGGTGATGAATCTCTGGGCGGCACGCCCCTGGGTTAAATCATCGAATGAGGCAACCGCGCCATGACCGAAGCGATGCTGAGTGAGATGATTGCCAACTTCCATTTCCTGCGCCCGGAATGGTTTTATGCACTGATACCGGCATTTCTCCTGTTCCTCGTACTCCGATACAGGCAGAGTCATCACAGCAACTGGGAAAAGGCGATCGACCCGCATCTTCTGCCGCACATCCTGGACAACCCGAACCGGCAGTTCTCACGCAGCCCCCTGACCCTGTTGTTTATCGCCTGGATTCTTGCAACCTTTGTGCTGACGGGGCCCGTCTGGCGGCAGACGCCGCAACCGGTACAGGAACGCGAAGATGCCCTGGTGGTTATCTTCGACCTGACACGCAGTATGCTCGCGACCGATGTCAAACCAGATCGCCTGGTGCGGGCCAAGCGAAAGCTTATTGATCTGCTGGAACTGCGCGAAGAAGGTGTGACAGCCCTCGTCGTCTTTGCCGGTGATGCGCACGTCGTGTCACCGCTCACCGACGACACAAAAACCATCGCAGCGATGATCCCCGCATTGTCACCGGATATTGTGCCCGCACCCGGCAGCCAGCTGACTCCGGCCCTGGAGCGCGCCACTGAACTGTTCCGTGACGGTGGTATGGCGAGCGGACGTATTTTGATTATCACCGACGAAATCCGTGACGTGGTCGCGGCACAGAGAGTCGCACGCCAGTATCGAAACACTTACCCGGTCTCG
>JADHNI010000041.1 GCA_016779585.1 Pseudomonadales bacterium | reverse complement strand
AATCAATCTGGCCCTCGGCCATCAGGTCACGCGCGAGTTCAACCATATCCTGCATGTAGACACCCATACGCTCCGGTGACAGACGAACGCCGACCTGGAAATTGTCACTGCATCGCTCACGGATACCGGCGATGATTTCCTTCAGCAGACGCGCACGATTCTCGGCATTCCCACCGTATTCATCATCACGCTGGTTGTAATCCGGGCTCAGGAACTGGCAGATCAGGTAGCTGTGTGCACCGTGCAGTTCGACACCATCGAAACCCGCCTTCTCACAGCGAACTGCAGCTTCAATGAAGTTGTTAATGACATCTTTTACTTCAGCATGGCTCAGACCGCGTGACCCTGACTCTTCATCATCAGAGGGCCCCGCCGGTTGCAGGCCAGTCACGTCGGACGGGCAGCGGTATCCACCGTGATAGAGCTGGCAGCTCGAGACGCTGCCATGTTTCCTGATTTCATCCGCCAGTCGCTTCAGTCCGTCGAGGTGTTTGTCGTCAAAAGCAGCCAGCTGGCCCGCAAAACCCTGCCCTTCTTTCTGCACGTGGGCCGCGCAGGTCATGGTCAGGCCGAACCCACCTTTCGCTCGCATGGTGAGCCACGTGAATTCGTCATCTGACAAGGTGCCGTCGTCGTGGCTTTGTTGGTTCGTCAGGGGCGCCAGCATAAAGCGATTTTTTACTGAGGGGCCGTGCTTGAAAGTCAGTTCGTCGAAGAGGTTGTTCATGGTACTCCCAGGATTGGATCAAAGCTGCCAATCCTAACGATTTAGCACTTCATGGACAAAACAATATGCACTTGACCCTAAAGCCGCTCAAGGCTTCAACATTAGCGACATGATTAATCGAAGGCAATTCGTCACCGGCCTGGGCCTGTCTCCAATCCTGCCACAACTAGCGGGTGCAGTAGCGGGGACACCTCAGAACGCAATGAACCTGGTGATAGACAAACAAACGGTCAATTTCACGGGTACACCCAGGATCGCAACCACCATTAACGGGTCCCTGCCGGCACCGATATTGCGATGGAAAGAAGGTGATCATGTCACCATTGACGTGTCCAACCGTCTGCCCACCATGAGTTCCATTCACTGGCACGGCATCATACTGCCATCAAACATGGATGGCGTACCGGGGCTCAGTTTTGACGGCATAGCGCCCGGCGGCTCGTATCGTTACCAGTTCCGGCTGAACCAGAGTGGCACCTACTGGTACCACAGTCATTCGGGTTTCCAGGAGCAGACTGGTCTCTACGGCGCCATCGTCATCGATCCCGCCGAGGGTGATCGTCACGGTGTCGGCCGGGATTATGTGGTGCTCTTAAGCGACTGGTCGGATGAACCTCCCATCAGGATTCTGCATAACCTCCGAAAGAACAGCCACTTCTATAACCGCAACCAGCGGTCCATGTCCGACATTCGAAAAGATTTGTCAGAGAAAGGTTTAACAGAGACGCTTGAGGAGCGTCGAATGTGGAACCAGATGCGCATGCAGGATTCTGACATCTCCGATGTCACAGGCTTTACCTACACCTTCCTGATGAATGGCAGGACCCCCGCCGATGGCTGGGAAGCGTTGTACCGGAAAGGCGAGTGTATCCGACTGAGGTTTATCAACGCCTCAGCCATGACTTTTTTTGATATTCGTATCCCTGGCCTGAAGATGACCGTGACCGGCAGCGACGGCCAGGACATTCATCCGGTCACCGTGGACGACCTCAGGCTCGGTGTCGCCGAGACTATGGATGTGATCGTTGAACCGACAGAAGACTCTGCTTACGCCATTTTCGCCCAGGCCATGGACCGAAGCGGTTACGCGGTCGGTCATCTGACCACCTCAGCCGGCCAGAAGGCAGACGTACCGCGATTGGATCCAGTCCCGAGACTCGGGCACGTCGACATGGGCATGGGCGGGGATATGGATATGAACCATCAACATCACCACCACCATCATCGTGAAGGCCACCGGATGATGGGCAACCATAAAGTTCAACACGCGCCGACGGAGTTTGGTCCGCATGTGGATATGAGAGCAGAAGCGCCAGAATACAGACTGGATGATCCAGGTGTTGGCTTGCGGCACCTGGCAAAGGAAGGTCGCCGGGTTCTTACCTATGCTGACATGGCAAGGCTCGACCCTGTCAGGCCCCCGGACCCAGACCGGGAAATTGAAATGCACCTTAACGGCAACATGGAACGCTACATGTGGTCGATCGACGGCGTCGCATACCACGACGCAGAACCCATGCGCTGGCGCTACGGCGAGCGAATCCGGATCACCTTCGTCAACGACACCATGATGAATCACCCGATGCACCTGCACGGCATGTGGAGCGAACTGGAAACAGGCCACGAGCATCTGCCGATGAAACACACGGTTGTCGTACAGCCCGGGGCAAAGATCTCTTACCAGGTCCAGGTAGATGCCTACGGGAATTGGGCCTATCACTGCCACATGCTCTACCACATGATGGACATGTTCCGGGAGGTACACGTCACATGATTCGCAGGGTGCAGTTAACCAGCCTGCTGTTGATCTGGTCACTGGCACCAGCGTCCGTTGTCGCAGCCGGCATGCCAGGCATGGAAGATGTACATGCCATCTCAGTCAAGCACCTGGAATGGCAGGGCGCCTCCACTTATGACTTCGAAGCAGAAGGCTGGTACGGGGACGGTCTGGAGAAGGCGGTCTACGCTGTCGATGCCCACAAGGAAGGCAGCGAAGATACCGGCTATGAAGTTGATATCGGCTGGCAGAAAGCAGTTTCCGCATTCTGGGATGCAAAGGTACTTGCCCGCTACGAGGACGGCCATGACGACAGCCGAACCTGGGTCGGCGCCGGACTGAGCGGCACATTGCCCTACTTTATCCACTTCGATGGCCATCTGTTCACTGGAGAAGGCGATGTTCTGCTTGATGTCGAGCTGGCTCACGAACTGCCGCTCAACCGTCACTGGAAACTGGAAACCCGCCTGGAGCTGACAGGCATCGCAGGAGACGAGAGCGGTTTTGAAGAAATCTCGTTTGGCCTGCGACTCGGCTACGAGACTGTCAACCGACTGAACCGGTATATCGGTGTCGAATGGCAAAGATCCCCGCTGGAATCCTCCCGCAGAACCGCACTCGTAGCGGGTATCAGCTACTGGTACTGATGATTCATATAATTGATTGATTCAAATCAAATAATCAATTTTACATTACAGTTGTACCCCTACAGACTGCGGCGACATTCCTACAACTAGTGAGAACGACATGAAGATGAGTCCCTACCTGAGGGCCTGCATCACAGGCCTGATTGCCTTATCTCTTTCACTCACCACATTTGCTGAAGAACCTGTGCGATCAAACCAATTCTGGTGGCCTGATCAACTTGACCTGAGCCCGCTCCGGGATCATGACTCTAGATCCAATCCCATGGGTGAAGACTTCGACTATGCGGAAGCATTCGGGGCACTCGACCTGGACATGGTGAAAGCAGACGTTAATGCCGCGCTGACTGATTCCCAGGACTGGTGGCCGGCTGACTGGGGTAACTATGGCCCCTTCTTCATCCGTATGGCCTGGCACAGCGCCGGTACCTATCGAACCCTTGATGGTCGCGGTGGCGGTGATGGCGGCCAGATGCGCTTCGACCCGCTGAACAGCTGGCCGGACAACGGCAACCTGGACAAGGCCCGCAGACTCCTGTGGCCGATCAAGCAAAAGTACGGCGCCGCCCTGTCCTGGGGAGACCTGATGATTCTTGCCGGTAACGTTTCCCTCGAAAACATGGGCTTCAAGACTTACGGCTTCGCCGGTGGTCGTGCCGATGACTGGGAACCTGATCTCGTTTACTGGGGTCCTGAGGTTGCCATGCTGGCCAGCGATCGTCGTGATGAGGACGGTGAACTGAAGCGCCCGCTTGGTGCTACTCACATGGGCCTGATTTACGTGAACCCGGAAGGCCCCATGGGCAAGCCGGATCCCGTGGCTTCTGCGAAAAACATTCGAGTCGCGTTCGGGCGTATGGCCATGAACGATGAAGAAACTGTTGCACTGGTTGCCGGCGGTCACACCTTCGGCAAGATGCACGGTGCCCACAAGCCAGATGAATGTGTTGGCAAGGAACCCGGTGCTGCCGGTATTGAAGAGCAGGGCCTTGGCTGGAAGAACAAGTGCGGCAAGGGACATTCAGAAGATACAGTAACTAGCGGCCTTGAAGGTGCCTGGACTCAGGCTCCGACCCGCTGGACCAACCTGTACCTGCAAAACCTTTTGAACTTCGAATGGGAACAGACCCGCAGTCCCGCCGGCGCGATTATCTGGATACCCACCGATGAATCCCTGCATGAGTCTGTGCCCGATGCGCACGTCGATGGCAAGTTTAATCCACCAGTGATGACTACTGCCGACCTGGCGCTCAAGTTTGACCCTGAGTACAAGAAGATCGCGGAACGATTCCTGGCCAATCATGGGGAGTTTGAACTCGCGTTTGCCAAGGCGTGGTTCAAGCTGACTCACCGGGACATGGGTCCCCAGAGCCTTTACGTGGGTGACCACGCCCCGGCTGAAGCCATGATCTGGCAGGACCCGGTACCTGCAGTCGATCACAAACTGGTTGATGAGCGCCGGATTCGCAAGCTGAAGGAGGAGATTGCCGAGTCAGGACTTAGCGTGTCTGATCTGGTGCGAACAGCATGGGCTTCTGCTTCCAGCTTCCGAGCAAGTGACAAGCGCGGCGGTGCCAACGGTGCGCGTATCGCCCTGTTGCCGCAACGTAACTGGGCGGTTAACGACCCATATGAGCTCGGCCAGGTGCTTGCGACACTGCGCAGCATCCAGGAGGGCTTCAACGAAGATGCGCCTCGTGACATGAAAGTCTCTCTGGCAGACGTCATCGTACTTGGTGGTGCAGTCGCTATAGAAAAGGCTGCTGCTGATGCTGGTGTGGAAGTTGAAGTACCTTTTGTTCCTGGACGCACGGACGCGACACAAAGCATGACGGATGTGCATTCATTCGCCCTGCTGGAACCGCAGGCTGATGCGTTCCGCAACTACTTCAACGCGGAAAGCAGCTACCGTTCACCTGCAGAAATGTTGGTAGACAGGGCGGACCAGTTGACACTGACCGTGCCTGAGATGACTGCACTGATCGGCGGCATGCGCGCACTGGATGCTAACGCAGCTGCTTCAAACCATGGTGTTTTTACCGATACGCCGGGCACACTGAGCAACGACTTCTTCGTCAACCTGATGGACATGTCCACCATCTGGCGCAAGTCCGATACAGAAGGTGTCTATGAAGGTGTTGATCGTGCCAGCGGAGAAGTGAAATACACGGCCACTCCGGTTGACTTGATCTTCGGCTCCAACTCCGAGCTTAGAGCGATCGCTGAGGTCTACGCCTACAGCGATTCAAAGGAAAAGTTCGTTAACGACTTTGTCGCCGCCTGGACCAAGGTAATGACGCTGGATCGATTCGAACTGTAAGACAAACTTAATCGTCACCCGAAAAGCCATCCCCGTAAGGGGGTGGCTTTTTTTATTCCCGGGATTCATCCGCATGCAGCATGCGCATCAGCATATAGCTGACAACAACGCCCAGCGCAGCAAAGGCCGCCAGGAACATGAAGAAGTGCTGGTGACCCACAGCACCCGGGTTTGCATCAATGAGGATACCTGCAACCAGCGCCACAAAAATATCCGGCGTATAACCAACAATAGAAACGAGGCCAACTGCCGTACCTGTCATCGATGGCGGCACTTTTGCTTCTTCAAACAACGCGAAATATAGGGCGCGGAAACCAAAAATCGCGACACATGCAATCAGGATATTACCAAGCAGAATCCAGGTCGCACCCGGAACCGGTTCGGTGAAGGCAAAAAACAGGTCAGAGGCCAGCACAACAATAAAGCCAAGAAAGAGCATGCGGGATGCATTGAACCGGTCCGCGAGCAGTCCTGCACCCAACGCGGCAACCGGTCGGACATAGGAACCGAGGGTTGCGATCATGGCGGCATCATCATCGCGCATATTGTATGCCTGGGCAGCGAACAGCGAGTAATTGTCAAAACCCTTGAAGGCAACGTACGCACAGAACAGGATCAGCGCCTGCATCCACACGGCCTTGATACGCAAAACCTCCTTGATGTGCTGCAGGACGGTGCCATCGTTCTTTGGCTTATCACCGTTCACGTTCATCGGATGGATATCTTCCATCCCAAACCAGACAAGGAAACCAACCGCCGTGGTAACACCGGTATAGAAATAGATCACGAGGCGCAGCGCCTGCTCCTTGTCCTGGAGGGTGGGATCTGTACCTTCCGGCAGTGTCAGCGACAGGAGAATAACCCCCACCGTGGCCATGGCCGCCTGCAGCAGTCCACGGCCACCGTCGAGCAAACCGTACGCCCTGCCCTGGGTATCTACACCGCCCCAGTCACGGGTTGCCCTGATTAATGCTGACCAGAAGAGCAGTATCGTTGTCACTCCGAAGAAGCCCCATACCAGCAGTGAACCGGCATAACCGGGGAATGTGGCCATGTAGAGACCACCGACGGCGGTCGACCATAGGGAAAAAGCGAGCAGCTTTCGAGCTGGAAAGCGGTCTGCCAGTGGACCTCCGGGAAAGTAGGCGATCATGGCAATAATGCCGTAAAGCCCCTGCGCAGCGCCGAGTTCCGTCGCCGTGATACCAAATACTTCGAGAACGGTGGGTCGAAAAAACCGGGTAACGTGAAACGGTAAAGCATAGACAGCCTCACCGGCGCAGATCAGCGCCACCATGAAGATGACGCGGCCTTGTACCGAACCGGATGTCGAACTGAGGGGTTGCTCACCAGACATGATGGTTCCACAGCCTAACACAGGAGTCAGCGTTGCTATAATCCAGCCATGGCAACCGACATGCTCACATTTGGCCTCGCTAATCGACCGGACGCTCCCGCCGTTGTTGAGGGTTCGAATTCGTTTTCATTCCGTGACGTACATCTGCGCGCCAATGCCCTGGCAAGGTATTTTGTTGGGCTGGGCATCAGCACCGGCGATCGAGTGGCGCTGCTCGCAAAAAACGAAAGTCAGTTCCTGGAGATCCAGGTCGCCTGCATGCGTGCAGGCGTCATCCTCGTGCCAATCAACTTTCGCCTGGCAGAACCCGAGGTGTCATTTATCCTGGAAGACTGTGAACCAAGTCTCGTGATGGTCACGCCTGAATTCGATGCTCTGGTAACGGACTGGTCCACGCTCCTGTTGGATGAGGCTTACGAGTCACTGGTGGCAAATGGCACGGATGACCCGTTGCCAGAGATCATTGATTCCCGAGACTGCACCATCCTCTACACCAGCGGTACCACGGGCAGACCAAAAGGCGCCGTGCTGACGAATCACGCCATGTTCGCCCGGATCAACGCAAACATCTTCGAATACCAGGTTAACCCCGGAGATCTGTTCCTGCAGTGCCTGCCGCTGTTTCACATAGCTTCCAATGTTTCATACACATACACCTACCTCGGTGCAACAAACATCTTCCTGAAAGACTTTCACCCACTCGCTGTGCTTGATCTTATCGAGCAACACAAGGTCACCACAGCGCTGCTGGTACCAACGATGATCAATGCCATCATCCACCAGCCGGAAACGGCGAGGGCAAATCTCGAAAGCCTGGATAAAATCGCTTATGGCGCTTCACCAATACCGCCTTCGGTACTGGCCGAGGCTATCGAAAAACTGGGCTGCAACTTCCTGCAGCTTTACGGCATGACCGAAACCAGTGCCGCCACCGTGCTGCGCCCGGAACACCATGATCCTGCATTGAAGCCGCATCTGCTGGCGAGCGCCGGGCAGGTTGCGCTTGGCATGGAGACCCGTATTGTCGATGAAGAGGATCTCGAGCAGCCTGCTGGCGAGGCGGGAGAAATTGTCTGCCGCGGAGAGGCTGTCATGCGCGGATACTGGAACCGCGATGACGCCAGTGCCGAGGCTTTAAAAAATGGATGGATGCACACGGGCGATATCGGGTACCAGGATGAAGCGGGCTTTTTTTACGTCACGGACCGCAAAAAAGACATGATTGTCTCCGGTGGCGAAAACATCTATCCAAGGGAAGTTGAAGACGTGCTTTATGAACACCCGGACGTGCTGGAAGCCGCCGTCATCGGCGTGCCTGACGAGAAGTGGGGTGAACGCGTGCATGCGATCCTGGTGACCGAGGAAGGACAAATGCCGGAACTGGCAGATATTCTTGCATTCGCCCGTGAACGCCTTGCGGCCTACAAGGTGCCCAAGTCAGGCGAGTTCATGAATGAGCTACCCAAAAACGCCACGGGGAAAATTCTCAAGACCGAACTTCGAAAACGCTATTGGGACAATGAGGAGCGAGGCATTGCCTAAGCAGTCCTTCCTGCTCCTCCTTTTTTTCGCTAACCTGGTTGTCGCCAACCTCTGCGCGGCAACTGAACTGCCCCGCATTACGGAAGGTCCGGCGGGCGGCTACGTTGAAGACCAGGTCTGCCGTGACTGCCACGTCTCACACTACGACAGCTACCAGCATGTCGGCATGGCGCAATCGTTTAAGAGTGTTCCGAACGCAAAACGTATCGAAAAGTTTGGCGAGGTTTTTTACCACGAACTCTCGAACCGCTATTACCAGATGCTGCTCGACGGCGATGATATGACCTTCCGTCGTTTCCAGAAAGATGCCAGTGGAAATGAAATCAACAGCATCGAGGTGCCGGTAGACTGGGTACTGGGTTCAGGTAACCGCACACGAAGCTACCTTTACCAGACTGACCACGGCGAGATATTCCAGCTTCCCATCGGCTGGTACACCGAGGGGCAATACTGGGAGATGTCGCCGGGTTTTGAAGCACCTGATCACCAGGGGCTGACACGGGAAATCACCCGGGAGTGCATGTTTTGTCACAACGCCCTTCCGGAAATAAAGGATGATGCCCACGGCGCCGCTAACCACTTCCCGAAGGAGCTACCGGAAGGCACGGGCTGCCAGCGCTGCCATGGCCCCGGCGGACAGCACGTGACCAATGCACTCACTGGCAAAGGTCTCGATGGGATACGAAGCGCCATCGTCAATCCCGGAAAACTGACCGGAGCACGGCGGGATTCTGTCTGCATGCAGTGCCACCTGCTACCTGCCATTACAGTTACCAGCCCCGTAAGGTTTGGGCGCGGCCAGTTTTCCTTCCGCCCTGGCGAACTGCTCTCTGATTACCTTTACCTGCTGGACGTCGAGGAAGGCGGAATCTCAGACCCGGATCGGTTTGAAATCAATCATCACGGCTACCGATTGATGAAAAGCGCTTGTTACAGTGAAGGCAGTATTACCTGTATCGACTGCCACAACCCACACATAAAACCGGAATCGAACACCTTCCGGGAAGAGGTGGCTGGTGTGTGCCAGGACTGCCACGAAAATGTGAACCACCAGGTGGAAGTTTCAGCCACTGGGTGTGTTGCCTGCCATATGCCAACAAGAAGAACCCGCGATGTGGTTCATGTCACCATGACCGATCACTGGATCGCCAAAGGCCCGTTTAACCCGGAAAAACTCACGGCACCGGTCAATCCGGAAACCCGCCCAGTCACGGATGTTCGACCGCTGCCGTTTGGTAATCACGGTCCTGATGAGGACATGAAAACCTACGAGGCGGTAGCTGTCATTCGCGCCAGCCGAAGTGTCGATATTGCCGCGCAGAGCCTGATGGAAGCCTTGAGTGAAAGGCAATATGAACACTACTCACCCTACCTCGACCTGGCGCAGGGATGGTTGAAACTCGGTAACTTTGCACAGGCAGAGGCTTTCGCGCGGGGATTGGTCAATGGCGATCCGAATCTTGCCGTCGCACATGACATCCTGGGCCTCTCCCAGATGGCTCTGGGCAAAAAGTCCCAGGCAAAACTCTCGTTCAGACGATCACTTGCACTGCAGCCTGAACCGGAAGTTCACCTGGCGCTGGCGTCGCTGTATTTCGACAGCAACAGCCTGACGCTGGCCGACGTTGAACTGGATAAGGCTCTGGCTCTTCGCCCGCTGATGGCTAGAGCATACCGAATGAAAGGTCGAATCAGCTCAAAGCTGGGCAATGGGACCAGGGCGGCTGAACACTTCCGCCAATCACTTGAAATTGATCCTGGTGACCATGCCACCTACGAAGAACTCGCTGTTGTGCTCAATAGCTCAGGCCAGGCAGAAGAAGCCGAACGCTACCTGAAACACATGAACCAGATCCCTCGTTAACTCCAATAAGGTAACTGCATGAACATACCTGATTCTGTTTCCATCATCACCGGATCATCCTCCGGTGTGGGTGCTGCCACCGCACGAATGCTGGCATCAAAAGGTGGCAATGTTGTCATTAACTATTCACGCAGCGCTGATGCGGCCAACAAGGTTGCCGAAGAGTGTGAGGCGCTTGGTGCAGAAGTTCTGGTTTGCCAGGCGGATGTCAGTGAAGATCGTGACTGCCGGCACCTGGTCGACGAAACCATGAAGAAGTGGGGACGCATTGACTCTCTCGTTAACAACGCGGGCACCACCAAGTTTGTGCAGCACGGCGACCTTGATGGGCTGGACGCCTCAGACTTCCAGTGGATTTACGGCGTGAACGTTGTCGGTCCCTTCCAGATGGTACGCGCTGCTCGCGCGGCGCTACAGGCCTCCGGCGATGCATCAGTCGTCAACGTTGCCTCCATAGCTGGCGTGAAAGGCGTTGGCAGTTCCATTGCGTATGCGGCATCAAAAGGCGCACTGATCACCATGACACAATCGTTAGCCCGGGTACTGGGACCGGCGATTCGTGTCAACGCAGTCTGCCCGGGGTTTATCACCGGTGACTGGTTGTCTGAAGGCATGGGTAGGGAAACTTACGAAGCATCCAAGGCATTCCTGGAAAAGAACACACCACTGAAAACTACCTGCACACCGGAAACCGTTGCAGAATCCATACTGAATTTTATCGAGGGTCATTCCGTGGTCACGGGTCAGCACCTGGTGCTGGACGGGGGGCACCTGCTGCTATGAGCCTTACGATTGATTCCCGGCTTCGAAGTCACAATAGCCAACGACTCCAACCCTGGACTTCGGTACACTCACAGATATGAAAGCATGGCACTTTACAGGCACCGGCAAACCCCTCGAATGGGTTGAGCTACCCGACCCCACACCAGCAGACGACCAGGTTCTGATTGACGTTACCGGTTGTGGTCTTTGTCATACCGACGTTGGCGTTCTCGATGACGAAGGCTGGCTGGAAACACTGGCTGGTCTGCCTATTGTCATGGGCCATGAAGTCGCTGGCAGGATTACTGCAGTCGGAAAAGACGTCACTGACTGGCACGTTGGCGATCGCGTTGGTGTCTGCCCGACAACACCGGCAGGTGCGCCTGGCTTCACCTACAACGGCGGGTTTGCAGAAAAGATGACGGTTGCTGCCGGTGCCCTGGTCGCAATACCTGACGAAGTGAGTTTCGCCCTGGGTGCCACCGCAACGGATGCGGGTATGACGGCCTACCACGCCATCATGACCACCGGCGGGTTACAGCCCGGTATGAAGCTCGGTGTTATTGGTTTAGGCGGCCTGGGCCAGATTGGCGTGCGCGCTGCAGTATTGAAAGGTGCAGATGTCTACGTTGCCGAGATCAATAAAGACATCTGGCCCATGGCCACGGAACTGGGCGCCAAAGAAGTTTCCGGCTCGATCATGGATTTTGCAGACAAGAAGCTCGACCTGATCGTCGATCTCGCGGGTTTCGGCACAACAACCGCCGAGGCCATCGAGGCCATAGGACGTGGTGGCAGGGTTGTCCAGGTTGGCATGGGTAAACTTGAGGCCACAGTCTCAACCAAGGCGATGATCCTGAAAAAAGTCACACTGGTTGGCTCAAATGGCGGTACGCGCGAGGACATCGCAGGCCTGTATGAGCTATTCGCTTCAGGTGAACTGGACCCTGTGACGACAGAAATTTCACTGGAAGATATTCCGGAAGGTCTCGACAAGCTACGTCGAGGACAAGTGACCGGGCGGCTCGTGGCCTGCCCGACACCCTAACTCAAGCGATCATTGCAACTATGAGCCTCAAAGAGTTACTTGATCTGGGGGAATTCATCTCGGCACCCGGTGTATTTGACCCACTGTCTGCACGCGTCGCCGAATCCAGTGGCGCGAGGGTCTTGTATATGACCGGTTACGGAGTCAGCGCGAGCCTCCTTGGAAAACCGGATGCGGGCCTTGTGTCCTATCGGGAAATGGTGGATCGCGTGCGAACCATATGTGAAGTCACTGATCTTCCCTTGATTGCTGATGGTGATACGGGTTTTGGCGGGCTCGCAAACGTACAACAGGCCGTTGCAGGTTACGAAACTGCCGGCGCATCGGCGATACAGCTCGAAGATCAGGAATATCCCAAGCGATGCGGCCATACAAAAAATCGCGCAGTAGTCCCAGCGGAGGACATGGTTAAAAAAATCAAAATCGCTGAAGCCACCCGCAGTTCCGAAGAGTTTCTTATCGTCGCCAGAACCGATGCCCGGACAGATCATGGATTGGACGAGGCGTTAAGAAGAGCCGAGCTGTATTTAAACGCCGGCGCGGACGTACTTTTCGTCGAATCCCCCGAATCGATCGAAGAAATGAGGGCCATCACCAACTCGTTTCCAGAAGTACCAAAACTCGCGAACATGGTGGGAGGTGGCAAAACTCCATTGCTTAGTGACGAAGAGCTCAGGGAACTGGGTTATCAACTGGTCATACATCCCATCTACCTGCTCGGCGCAGCAGTATCAGCCATGCAAACCGCAGCACAAAAACTCTTGAGTGATGGCGTGGAGCAATCTGATGTTGCGGACCTTGGGCAAATGAATACCCTGGTGAATTTTCCTGCGATCTGGGCGCTGGACGAGTTCGAGTAACTCCCGACCACGTTTTGATTTGATGTTTTGATGCCTAAAAGCTTCAAAACCCTTGTCAACGAAGCCCTTGCCAGGGGTCTGGCTAAGGATTCAAGCTCGAAGCGATCAAGGAAAAAATTCAAGACACCGAGCATCGCACTGGGTGACGCCACTGTGGATCTGACTAAATCCCTGGACCTGGCAGGACGCCTGGAAGACGAGGAGCTTGCCAGAAAGATTGAGCTGCGAAAGTGATCGTTATCGATACTAACCTGCAGTAACCCGAGAATCTTCCCAAAACCGATCAGTGCTGAAACCTCTCTTGATATCGTGTCGGAGTGGCTCAAACTGGAAAATGTGCAGCCACTCAATCCCGGCCCCCGGCACTGGGAACTGTTATCCCGCCTGATTATGCAGAGCGGCACCGCAGGGAACCTCACCAATGATGCCCATCTCGCCGCGATCGCCATCGAGCATTCAGCTCTACTCTGCTCCGCTGACAATGACTTCCAGAGATTCCAGGGCGTTCAGTATCACAATCCGCTTGCGGCAGACGGGGTTAAAGAACCCTCACTAGCCTAAGGATAATTCACAGGGCGCTCGCAACCTCGACCTCTTCCTGCTGGATTCGAAGCCTTGCCCAATACTGGGGATGATCTGATATACCCACCGGATGAAGACCAGACTCGATCACGTCGAAACCCTTGGTCAATATCCAGTCGATGTGCGGTGCCTCATGATCGTGACCTTCACAAATAGCATCCCGCACACCATCACGCAGCCGTTCTGCAATAGCAGCCTGGCTGTGAACGTTGTTCATATCACCGATCAGGACGGCATGATCAAACTGGTCAAATCGCCTCAGCACCTGGTCAATCTGCTCGGGTTGTAACGGCCCGCGGTCAATGTGGGTCGCAATGACAGCAACCTGGTGCTCACCGTTATCCAGAAGGGCAAACACATAGTTTCGTCGTGACCGGGTCTCATAGGTGCCTTCCAGATCTGTCTGGGTCTGGAAAAGTGGCACAATCTCGTAACGCTCAATATGGTAACGACTGAGAATGGCGTTTCCTGCTCGCCGTTCAAAGTAGCGATCCACTGTCATCGCATAGACCCAACTCATATCGAGGAGGTCAGCCAGCGTTTCCGCCTGGCTGGTGTCGCTGAACGGCCCCAGGCGCACCTCATTCAAGCCAATCACATCAAGTTTCGGCGAGGAGAGGACATCGGCGATCTGTTGCAGGGACGGACGTTCTTCCAGACCTTTGCCATAGCGGATGTTGTAGGTGCCAATCGTAAACTCACTGGTATCAAATGGCTGGCTGCGTTCAGGGTTCTTGAGCGCTATGCCTGCTTCCGGCGGCGGGACCAGTCTGACTTCAACAAGCTCGCAGACAAGCAGCAGGACCACGATCGAGAGGCTGACGGTGGTAACGGCGCTTCGGGATGGCCATGAGGAGAACATGGACGGGTATTTTTCACAGCCTTCACAAGGGGTATTCGTAGCGAAATGTTAATATCTGGTGAACATTTAAAGATTTACGCAGCCCAGGACGAACATGATGGCTTCCCCATACCAATCGCTAGAAGGTGTAGGAGATCGCAAGAGAACCGTAAGAGTGTGAGTGATCCTGCAATTCGAATTGCTTGCTGCGAAATATGTGCGCATAGGAAAGTTTTACGCCCCGATACAGAAAACTGAGGCCGACCGCCGCGTCGGCCACGACGTGTTCCTTGTCTACGGAATGACTGGTCTTGAACGTATTGCCATCGAGGAAAATGTCCTGCGCCACAAGGCGAACATCGAAGGACACAAATGCGTGTAACCCCCAGTTCCTGTCCACTGCAATCGAAGGGTTCCACACCGAGTTCGGCGTTGAGTTTTCACCACCCGGTCGTATAGCAGAAGTGCCAAAGTCATCAGGTATTGCCCAGCCCATCCGGAATTCAGCACCGGCATTCGCATATGTTCCGACATTACCCAGCGCAAAGCCGGCATGGCCGATGACATCCACGCCAAACCGGGAATTGGTGTTCATGTATCCCTTTTTACGCTTGTGCTCCCAGACTGCTATCACACCCGGCTCGTTTCTCAGCTGGTTATCCCAGCCCTGGAATTTCGCAAATCCCCGAAGGTCATGAATAAAGTCCTGAGCTTCTTTTCCCAGCGCTGCCGGCCCGATCACGCCCAGACGAAGTTCAAGGGTATCGAGCTGGTTCTCAAAACGCGTCTGGTAACCCAGGCCCAGGAATAACCAGCCGGCATAGGGCCGGTCATCCTCAATCAGCTCTGTTTCTGTCTAATCTTCCGGCGTAAAAATCTGCTGAGCCCCTGAGATGATGACGTTGCGCTCAACCCCTTTATGCCGCCCATGGAAGAACGTCAGGCGACGGTTCATTCGCGCCACCCAGTCAGGCAACGTGTCTTCGTCATAGTAAGTTTCTATATCCGGGGACACCCAGGACAACCGGATGCCGCTGGTGTAGTCCTGATCAGTTTCCGAAAAAAGATCATTCTCAACATAAAGGTTGAGCGTCCATTCCTCGCGCTGGTCCGGCGTCGCCAGAACCGAACAAGAGAACCCCAGGAGAAACAGAAACGTAACAAGATGATTGACGTGAGAGATGGGTTAACCCTACGGTAGACTTCAAACAGGTTGACTACTATACAAGACGTACACTGAATGCCGCTTGAAGTTCTGATCGCCGGTGGTGGCATCGGCGGGATTGCCGCAGCACTACGCCTCGCAGAGGAAGGCCACAACGTTGAGTTGTTCGAGCAGGCACCCAGCTTCTCGGAAGCTGGCGCAGGTATCCAGCTGTCACCAAACTGCACCAGCGTGTTACATCACCTTGGCCTGGAAAGCGCACTGCAGGAAAAAGCGTTCCTGCCTGAAGGCACACAAATCCGCGACTGGAAATCCGGCAAACTGATCAGCGAGTCTGCACTGGGAGATACCGCGGTCAGGCAGTTCGGATTTCCTTACTACCATATCCATCGAGGCGACTTACTGGCACTCATGGTGGATGCAGCGTCCGGCATCAGCAACATTCGCCTGCACACTGATTCAAGAATCGAATCGTTCACGGAACAAGAAGGCACCGTTAAAATTTTGATCAACGGGGAAGCCAGCAAGGGGGACCTGCTGATTGGTGCCGATGGAATTCATTCCACCATTCGCGCCAGCCTCTGGGGTGAAGAGAAGCCAAATTTCACGGGCAATATCGCGTGGCGCGCCCTGGTTCCCTCGGCGAAACTACCGGAAGGTCTGATCCGCCCCGTGTCGACTGTCTGGTGGGGACCGGGTAAACATTTTGTACACTACTTCGTCAGGCGCGGCGAAATGGTGAACTGCGTTTGCGTGGTCGAGAAAACCGGCTGGGAGGTCGAGTCATGGACGGAGCGCGGTGACTATGAAGAACTTAAATCCGACTTCCACGGCTGGCACCCGGATATCCAGACACTGATCGATAGCGCTGATCGGGACTCTCTTTACAAGTGGGCACTCTATGATCGCCCGCCGATGAAAACCTGGGGTAAAGGTCGAGTGACATTACTTGGCGATGCCTGCCACCCAACATTACCGTTTATGGCGCAGGGAGCGGCCATGGCCATTGAGGATGGCGCCGTCCTGGCTGCGTGCCTTAAGCACCGCGCTGATGTACCGACAGCACTGCAACAGTACGAAGACCTCAGGCGAGAAAGAACGGCGCGCATTCAGAAGGGGTCCCGCAGGAACGCAACCATATTCCATATGTCCGGTATCAAGGCATGGGCGCGCAACCTCGTAGCACGGAAAGCCACCAGCTCGGCAATGGATGGCCTGTATGGATACAATGCCCTTGAAGCCACCTCTTTTCTGGAATGATCGCATATGAGCATTGGCAACAAGAACAACTATGACGTCATCATTATTGGAGCCGGGTTTGGCGGACTCTATGCCCTGCACCACTTCCGCGACAAGATGAACCTGTCAGTTCGAGCATTCGATGGCGCGAGCGGCGTGGGTGGCACCTGGTGGTACAACCGGTACCCTGGCGCTCGAGTCGACGCACCGAGCAGCCCCTTCTACGCCTATACCTTTTCCCAGGAACTGGTCGACGAATGGGAATGGACGGAAACACAAACTTCCCAGGCTTCCGTGCGCTCATACCTCGAACATGTCGCGAAAAAATTTGATCTCAAAAAAGACATTCAGTTTGAAACCTGGGTTACCGACGCCAGCTTTGATGAAGCCAAAAACCAGTGGATCATCCAGACGGACAAAGGTGAATCGATCTCAAGCCAATTCCTGATCTGCGCCACAGGCGCCCTCTTTGTCGCCAACATGCCGGACTACCCAGGCATCAATGAGTTCAGCGGTGAGTGTTACCACACCGGTCGCTGGCCTCACGAACCTGTCTCGTTCAAAGGCAAACGTGTAGGCGTCATTGGCACGGGCTCATCAGGTATCCAGTCGATCCCGGAAATTGCGAAAGAAGCTGATCACGTGACTGTGTTCCAGCGAACGCCGCAGTATGCACTACCCGCACGCAATCGCCCCCTGACGACCGAAGAGTTGAACGAATCCCGCGCCAACTGGAGCGATCTCAGGAAATCGATGCGTCATCGCGGGGGCTGGCCATTTAAGACTGTCCGACGCCGGGCGGCGGACTACACACCAGAAGAGCGTCGTGCAGTTTACGAAGAGCTCTGGGAACAGGGAGGCATTCATCTCGCCATTAACAGTTTTGCCGGCGTCATGGCGAAGAAAGAGCTGAACGATGAGGTCTCGGAATTTGTACGGGAGAAGATTCGTGAGACCGTGAAGGATCCTGAAACTGCACGAAAGCTCATGCCGGATTACTACTTCGGCACCAAGCGGCTGATTCTCGACAATGGCTACTTTGAAACCTATAACCGTGACAACGTTTCCCTGGTCGACCTTCGGGAAGACCCGATCGAAAAATTCACCCGCTCAGGTATCGTGACCGGCAGCGGCGAGCACCCTATCGACATGCTGGTACTGGCCACCGGCTTCGACGCGGTCAGTGGTTCCATGCTGCAGCTCAATCCGAAGGGTCGAGCGGGTATGAGCCTGAAAGAAAAGTGGGACGTTCACTTCGATAACTACCTGGGTACCGCTATTGCAGGGTTCCCCAACCTGTTCATGATCCATGGCCCAGGAGCACCCGGCGTGTTTTTCACCATGCCGCTGGGCGGTGAACTTACTACCGCCTTTATCTCGGACTGTATCGAACATGTGCGCAGGGAAAAGCTGGGGTCCATTGAGGCGACAGAGCAGGCAGAACTGGAATGGCGCCATGAAATCAATGAAATCGCCAACAACACCCTCTATCCCGAAACGGATTCCTGGTACATGGGCGCAAACATCCCAGGCAAACCGCGGCAGTTCCTGGGTCACCTGCGCGGGTCACAGTACTTCGACCGGCTGGATGAGGTAGCCAGGAGCCAAGACGGGTTTACGTTGCAATAGCCCTGTGGTCGACAGGCTCAAGGCGCGCAAGAATCCGCGCAATCCACGCCTGGAGTAACGGCAGACCTCGCTCGTCACCCAGCTCCATGTCTCCCTCGTAAATCGCCGGGAGAATCCTGTGGAACATGAGCAGCATGCCGATTTCGTAGTGCGACCTGAGTTCAGCCCGATCAATCGTCACGCCCTGCTCCGCCAGTGAAGCATGGTAGAGATCAATCAACTCATTCACTTCATCTTCGCTCGCCTCCACCGGCAGGGTCGCACTGATGAAGTATGCAAGGTCAGACGCACCGGGGCCGCGAAGCAGCGTTTGCCAGTCAAACAGCAGTACTTCACCTGAACTGTCATCAAAGCAAATATTATCGAGACGAACATCGCCGTGCAGGAGCGTCGCCGGGCCCTCGTCAAAGCACTCCGTCAGTTTCGCGCCTTCCGCTTTCAGCCAGCCGAGCATATCCCGCTGTTTATCGCTTAAAGTGCTGCCTTCTTCCTTCAGGTAACGACCCACCGAACTGAGGTATCGCATCTGCGTGATCCGGCTCGTCACCGAGTAAGGTGCGATCCAGCTCATTTCCCTGAGTTCTTCGCTGCCCCAGTACTGGCCGTGCAGCAGCCCCTTGGTGGTAACAATGTTGCGAACGTCTTCATCCGAGCAGCCTTTCGCCTGGTCCCCAATCCGGTAATCACTCAGGTCTTCAATAAAGAGCGCGTACTTTCGGGGATGACCCGAAACAAACCAGCTGGCCAGTGCCATGATGCCGCGAATAACAATGATCGGTAGCTTGTTCATGCCCTGGAGCCGTTCCAGGATGACATCAGGATCATCTGCTTCATCCAGCGCGCTGCAGTAGTGTTTAGGTGTTCGAATATCAAGGACCGGCTGCAGGTCACGGTAGAAGCGGATCTCTTTTTCGTAGAGCCCCATGGTCTGCCCGAGAATCCGGTTCTTGGTGGTCGTCGGGATCTTGAGCACAAGACTGGCCGGCGGTGTTTCCGATGCTGACAGCCCGGAATATTCAGGCAGCACAATTACCACCTCGCCATTGAAACCAACCTGCTCACCGATGCGCCTGAGACTGATCGATTCCACCACACCATCGGTAAGCACACCTGAATCCTTCAGCGAGCGGGACAACCAGTCTGCAGTCAGCTCATCAACACTGAAAGGTACGTCTTCCTGAACAATCATGAACGAGCGCCTGGACTCAGGAATCGTTTTTCTGGATGGTCTGGACCCAGCGCTCTGAGGTAATAAACCCCCAGCTCCAGCCCTCGTAATCCAGGTCCAGGTCAGCCGCGATATCTGACACCTCAGCACCGGTCTCAAGCTTCTCCCGGATCAGCGTCGAAGTCGCTTTGAGCACATCAATGTTTTCCTGCAGCCTTGCCACATCAGACAGCGGACCATGACCGGGGATAATCTTTGTATCAGCTGGAATCATCGCAACGACGGATTCCAGGTTGCTGATGAAGCCATCCACGTTGCCACCGGCATCGATATCCACATAGGGAAACATACCGTTAAAGTAGTGATCACCCTGGTGAATCACACCTGCCGTCTTGAACCAGACCACGCTGTCACCATCTGTATGCCCTGAGGGCAGGTGAATCACCTCAATCTCTTCATCGTTGAAGTGCACATTGATACGATCGGCATAGGTCACGACGGGTAAACCACTGCGTTCGAAATCTTCCTGGCCAACCAGGCGAACCCGCACATTGTCATGGGAAACAATGGTCCCGGTGCGGCCAAATGTCGGATTCGAACCGGTGTGATCGCCATGGTAGTGCGTATTCAGCACCAGCTTTGGTCGATCACCACCGAGGTCACCCAGGGCCGCGACAATCTTGTCAGCCAGGGGCGCATACTGGTCATCAACAATCAGGGTGCCGTCAATTCCGACGGAGACACCAATATTGCCACCCGCGCCCTGCAGCATGTGGACGCTGCCAGCGACGTGTTGCGCCGTGATCTCAACTTTCGCAAACCGATCGTCCGCGCCCGCTAACAACGGCATCAGCAAGACGAGAAAAAGGACCCTGTTCATTCTTCGCTACCCGTCGTGTGTTCAACAATGATGCCTACCGATTCAGTTGTCGTCATGACAACCAGGTCTCCCACCTTTGATCGCTCAAGGTTGCTGGGGTTTCGTGCAACAAACTCCTGGACGACGCCATCAGCAAATCGCAGTTTGAACATGTTCGACTCCAGGTCTATCTCTTCCACGCTGGCGGTCACCATCGTCGCACCCATGATGGCACCTGCCGGCATGTCACCTTCATCCGACCTGACAGCGGCTCCAAGTGCTGCCGCAACCGGTTCAAGGTCAGCATCATTGGGCATCACTTCAACCGAGAATGTCACAACGTGTTCAGCGACCAGGGTGTCTCCAACAACGACCTGGGACAGGTTCCTTACGTCATCACTCGCGGTGAACGTGATCACTTCACCATCACCGCGCCGCAGGCTGACTTCCCGCGTATCGTAGTCGATCGCTTCAACCACAGCAGTGACAAGCGTTGTGTCTGTCGTCGAGAATGCCGGGCGCGGCGGCTCGGCCATCTCGTGGTGCCCTGCATAGACCTGCCCGGAGATAAGAAGCGCCATAAAAACGCCGAGTTTTCTGATTCTGTTAATCACGCAACATTTTCTTGATACATGGAGATCAGAGGATTATTGCACGGTTCAACTGATTTAAGGACACTAGACACCACGATAAAAGGAGCGCAGTTTGAAACTTGTCAGCGATGAAATCCTGATCGATACAGGGCAACAGGACCCCATCCATAAAGCCATCTATCCAATCTTCGAAGGTTTTAATTTCTGGGACCCATCCGCATGGACCAACGGCCATCCATTTGAGCTTTACAAGCGCATGCGCGAGGAAGCGCCGGTCATGTGGACACCCGCCGGTCGTAACCTCTCCGGCTTCTGGTCGGTCACGAGATACGATGACATAAAGGAAGTCGAACTGGCCCATCCGGTTTTTTCCTCGCAGCGCGGCAGCATCAACATGGCCGTTATGGATCGGAAACTCTGGAAACCGGAAAAACTGGTGCCTGCAGCCTTTAACTCCCTGATCAACCTGGACGCGCCGCTGCACCGTGAAATGCGCATGCAGCAGAGTGAGTTTTTCTTTCCCGCTTACGTGGAGACCCTGCGTGAGAAGGTGGGCCGCAAGATCGACAGCCTGCTGGATGAGATGGAAGAAAAAGGCCCGGTGGTCGATTTCGTCAAGCTGTTCTCGGAAGACCTGCCGCTGTTTACGCTCTGTGAAATGCTGGGTATCGATGAAGATGATCGTCCCCAGGTAAAAATCTGGATGCATCACCTGGAACTGGCTACACAGTTTCTTGCAAACCCCTGGCAGACGTTTTTCTCAGAGCCCATGTTCCCGTTCCGCTTCAATCGGGTGGTGAACGACATGTTCGCGTACGGAGAAAGGGTCATGGCAGATCGAAGGGCAAACCCAAGGGAAGACCTGCTGACGGTGATCGCCCAGAGCGAACTGGATGGTGAATTGCTGCCACAGGAATTCCTGGATGGCTCATGGCTGCTCATCATCTTCGCCGGTAACGATACATCGCGAAACTCACTGTCTGGCACCATCAGGTTGATGACACAATTCCAGGACCAACGAGCGATGGTGCTGGATGACCCATCACTGATTCCGCAGATGTCTGAAGAAGCACTGCGTATGGTCTCACCTGTGGTACACATGCGCCGCACGGCCATGGAAGACACGGAACTCAACGGCCAGAAGATCGCCAAAGACGAAAAAGTGATTCTCTGGTACGGCGCGGCCAACCGGGACCCGAATCTTTTCCCCGACCCAGACACCTTTAACATGCACCGCGACAATGTCGACAAACACCTGGCGTTCGGCCACGGCGTGCACAAGTGCCTCGGGTCACGCATTGCCAAGATGCAGTTGCGCATGGCCTTTGAACGGATCTTCGATCGCTTCCCGAACATCCACTGGACGGGTAAGCAGAAAATTTCGCCCAACTCACTGGTGCATGCAATCTCCAGTCTTCAGGTAAATCTTTACGGACCCGATGGAAAACGGCCGGTAAAAGTTGCTGCCTGAAAGCACGGTTGCTCGCAATGACATTAGCCGCCCTGTTCACGAGAATGAAACCTCCCACAACATGAACAGCAGAAATCCTTCTTCCCGCTCCGATGCATGCCCCTGTGGTTCAGGGATGCCTGACCGAACCTGCTGTTTACCGGTGATCAGGGATCACGCTGCTACAACGGCTGAACAACTGATGCGTTCCCGTTACACCGCCTACGTTACGGGTGATGAGAACTACCTGCTGGAAACCTGGGCACCTGAACATCGACCTGCGGGGCTGAATCTCGACCCGAAACAGAAGTGGCTGGGCCTGAAGGTGAAGCGTACGGAAGCAGGAGGCTCGAACGATGATGCAGGCATCGTTGAGTTTGTTGCCCGATACAAGATTGATGGACGTGGTCACCGGCTCCATGAGGTTAGCCGTTTCCGGCGCGAGAATGGGAAGTGGCTCTACGAAACGGGCAAGGTTGGCGATCCGACCTCGCGGAAATCCTGATTAGGTCAAGAGCCGAATAACGATATACTGCGTATTCGGTTTCTCGGGAGTGGACCATGGCCAGCCCTCACAAGCTCGCTCATATCGTTCTTCAAACCAGGCGATTCGAAGAACTGATCAAGTGGTATTGCAATGTTTTCGAAGCGGAAGTTGTCCACAAGGATGACGCACTCGCGTTCCTGGCTTATGACGAAGAACACCACCGTTTTGCTATTGCCAATCTCGACGTCTTGAAAGGTGAGGTATCAGAAAGAACTTCAACCAGGGGTGAAATCGGCGTCAACCATGCGGCCTTCACCTATGAGGGACTCGGCGACCTGCTCTCGACCTATGAACGATTGAAACAGGAAGGTATTGAACCTTACTGGCCGATTCAGCACGGCCCCACCCTGTCACTGTATTACCAGGACCCGGATGGCAACAGACTTGAGCTGCAGGTTGATGCCTGTTCTGTGGAAGACGGCGTCGCTTACATGAGGTCCGAGGCGTTTGCCGCCAATCCACTCGGTGTCGTCATAGACCCCGAAGATCTCTTGCGACGCTACAAAGCAGGCGAGGCTGAAACCGCCCTGCTCGCAGACATGAGCGGACCTGCGTCCCAGCTACCACCAGAGCACGGCCTGACCTGATCAGCCCCTTCTAGCGCGGCAACATGTGCCTGAGTATCGCCTCGCACTGCGACTGGTTCATCAGCGTCGGAACCGGGTACCCGGGATTGCCTTCGCTCAATGCACGTTTGGCGATGAACGAGATGTCCTCCTCCTTGAGCTCCGCTACCTGGGAGGGGACGTCCATGTTCCGGTTCATCTCTTTCACCTTCTCAATGAACCGATCCGCCAGCACCTGCGCGGAATCGTTTGAGTCGCCAAGCCCGCCAACCACAGCGAGCCGCGCCAGTCTGTCGCGGCAATCCTCTTTCGAGAACTCGAGGATGTAAGGCAGCACTATGGCATTCGCCAGGCCATGAGGTACGCCGTAGAGCCCGCCGAGGTTATGCGCAATGGCATGCACATAACCAACAAGAGCGCGCGTAAAGGCAAGACCAGCACAGTAAGACGCGTAAGCAAGATTGCTTCTTTTCTGCTCATCAGCGCCGTTCTGGTACACGGACTCAAGGTCTTCGAAGATAATCTTGACTGCTTTTTCAGAGTTCTCCTCTGTGAAAGGCGTGACCAGCGTACCGATGTAAGATTCAACCGCGTGAGTCAAAGCGTCCATGCCTGTATGGGCAGTGATATGCGGTGGCAGCCCGAGCATCAGTTCCGGGTCCAGCACAGCGTGGGTCGGCACGATTTCAAGGCTCGCCACACTAAACTTCTCGCGCTCCGCAGGGTTACTCACCACGGCAGCAAGCGTACATTCTGATCCCGTTCCTGCGGTCGTCGGTACCGCGAAGAGCGGCGGCAACGCATTCTTTATCTTGAAGCCGCCACGCATATCGAGCACGGACTTGTCCGGATTCGTCGCTCGTGCGCCAATCATCTTGGCGCAATCCATGACAGAGCCACCGCCAAAAGCGATGATGCCGTCACACTGTTCATCGTTGTAAACCTTGAGACCTGCCTCGATGTTGTCGATGGTCGGGTTCGGCTGCACACCGTCAAATACGACGCTCGCCATGCCCGCACTACGCAGGGCCTCTATTAACCCATCCGGTAAACCAAGGCTGGTGATGCCCTGGTCAGTTACCAACAGGAGCCTGGAAACACCTGTCGACTTTATGGCTTCCGGTAACTGCTTAACACTACCCACGCCCTGCAGCAATTCCGGGATCGGCACCTCGAGTCGCTTGACCATAAAACCCATCAGCAGATGGGCAAGGCGATAGAGAAGCTTTTTGAGAGACCACATGGTTTTTTACCTGCTTTAGACTTGCTTTGAAGTATATTGCCAGTCACGCAACAACACTAATCAGGCAGATTGCATAGCGCGAGCGACTCAACCCGCAAGCCGTGCTCCAGCCCCTTAAGGAGATCGTTAATGGGAAAGAAACAGATCGTTCTGGTCCTGGCAGAACCCAGGGAAGGCCAGGAAGAGGAATTCAATCGCTACTACGAAGACGTGCATCTCGATGAGGTGCTGGAAACCACCGGCTGGAAACTGGCACAAAGATTCAAGCTGGTAGACCAGGCCGGCAAAGAATGCCCGCAACCCTACCTGGCCTTTTACGAAACAGAAGCTGACCCCGACAAATCAGCGATCGAGATTATCGACGAGACCAGGAAAAATCGGGTACAGAGCGACTCACTGAACAAGAAAACGGCGGGTGTCTGGGTATTCGAGGAGATCGGACCGACCCACGGCGACTCATGTTAAGTCATCGATAAATCGATCTTTCCAGCAGCAAGCCGAACACTCTCTGCACGTCCTGGTTTAGCGAGCAATCCGCGTAGAACGAAGTCTGCGGTCTGCTCTGCCAGCTGGGCAGGTTCGCCCAGGGTCGAACGATCCTGTGCAATGATGATTGTTTCCGTCAGCTGGAAAACCTGCTCGGCAGCGATCACCACCCGGACCGGGTGAAATACACCGGACTCGATGCCTTCGCCAATGGCATCAAAATAGAATCGCATCATCTTCGCGCGGGCTTCCTGTGCGGCCTTGAACTCCGGCCGGCGCAGCTCAGGCAGGTAGAACACGCTGATAGGCGCATGCTCCGCACCAGCGAGCGCCAACACTTCTGAATGAACCATCTTGTAAAGTCGAACATCCGGGCGCAGGTTCATCTCCTCCAACCCGGCATGAAAACGAACACTGACGTCCGACATCATCGTAACAAGCTCGTTCAACAACTCTGCCTTGTTGCCAAAACGTTGCGCAATGGCAGGCGCGCTGGTCCCGAGTGCTTCTGCCACCATCCGAAGGCTTGTACCCGCGTATCCATACTCCGTGATCAACTGGCCAGCGGTCATCAGCACCTGGCGGCGATCCAGCGGCGGTTTTCCATCAGCGCGCGGCCGTCCGACCGGACGTGCTGCCACCTTACTCACTGGCTGTCATCCTTTCTGCCCACCACTGGTTGATCTGCCAGATTGATTCTTCGAGATGGCTAAGGCGACCCTGGGTTGTCAGGGGTGCATGCATCCCCTTCCAGGGCCCCTGGTTGACCGGTATGTCTTCTTCGTGGATTCCCCTGATTACCTCCAGCAACATCTGTCCAGCAACGCCGTCAGTATCTCCCTCAAGCATCTCAACAGGTGCCAGTGCATGAATCGTCAGTTTCATCTCGTCATGCCCGCTGGGTTTCAATTCATACCAGAAGGCAATCGCTGGCGTGTTTATCCAGCAGAAGGTCGGCATGATCACTGAAGCCAGGGATTGATTGGCCTGGGTTTCACTCAGCCCCGGGCGCGGCGGTAACAGACTGTCTTCACCGTGCGACTCGATGCCTGGCATGTGCAGCACCGACCAGCCGTGAGCCACACTGCCTGAGACATAGCTTTGTTTGGCAGGATAGATGCCCTGCAGAGAAACGTTATGCGGTCCAATGTGATGGTAAGCCTCCATAAAGTTTTCGATCAGGAGCTTCCAGTTCCAGGGGCAGTCATAGTCTACGCTGCCTGCGATGCGCATACCGCCCATATCATATGCCCCCACCTGTTCATCAAGCCCGGACAGCCGCTCGCGCAGTGAGGGCGCATCCGAATCGAGATTCGCAAAGATAAAGCCCTGCCAGGTTTCGACCTGCACCGCTGGCAATCGGCAATCTTTTGGTAATTCATCAACGCCATCCATTAAAGGCGCACTGACCAGCGCGCCATCCAGCGCAAACTTCCACAAATGATAGGGACAGTAGAAGTGCTGGGCCCACCCGTGCGATCCAACGACGGGCATACCCCGGTGCGGGCAGATCGCTGACATGGCGCGAATAGAGCCATCTGTCTGGCGAACCACGATCAGGGGTTGTTCAACCACCTGCACCGCACGGTAGTCACCGGGTTCAGGTATCTGCTCTTCACGGGCGACGCAGATCCATTCTTTATAGAAAATCTCGCGCGTTTCCTCGCAAAACACTTCTGGCGATGTATAGGCGGACGGCGGAAGCGTCCAGCCCTGCTCCAGGGGCGCACGTATTCGATCGATTTCTACTTCTGTTAGCTGTGCACTCACTGCCTTATCTCTTGGCTTAATATTTATTTACGTATATTAATATTTATTGCAAAGAGAAGACAACCTTCAACAAGGTTGACGCTGCGACCGAACTTTCGGTGGTAGAATCTGCGACTCTTTCACCAATGGAATAGGTTGCCTGATGAGAAAGTACCTCCCTGCCCTGCTATTGCTCACCAGCCACGCCTGGGCACATAAGCAGCACGGCGGCGAAGAAATGCTCGAAGAGATCGTGGTCTACGGCCGCAGCATCCAGCAGATCGGCTCTGCCACCAGCGCTTCCGAAGGCATCGTCGGCTACCAGGATATACAGTTGCCACCCCTGCTTCGTGTGGGTGAACTGGTGGAAGCCGTGCCCGGCATGGTTGCGACTCAACACTCAGGCACCGGAAAAGCCAACCAGTATTTCCTGCGAGGGTTCAACCTGGATCACGGCACAGACTTTTCAGCCGCGATGGATGGCGTACCCCTCAATATGCGCACCCACGGCCATGGCCAGGGTTATCTTGACCTGAATCCCCTGATCCCGGAGCTGGTCAAAACCACTCGATACCAGAAAGGACCCTACGCACCTGAAAAAGGTGACTTCTCATCGGCCGGCGCGGTGGACTTCGAGTACTACACGGCTTTGCCGGATTCTCTCGTCGAAGTGACAGTGGGTGAAGACGCTTACCGGCGTATCCTCGCGGCAGGCAGCACCGGCGACATCGTGGGGGCAGTTGACGTCACCCAGTACGATGGTCCCTGGGAAATCAACGAGGACCTCACGCAATACAAGGCACATGTTTCCTGGTCACCGACGATCAACAGTCTAAAAACGCAGTTTGCACTGGACTACTACGACGCTGACTGGAACTCCACCGACCAGGTTCCCCGGCGAGCGGTCGAATCCGGACTGATCAATGAACTGGGTTTCATCGACCCGGACCTGGGTGGGTCTTCGCGCCGTTTTGCCGCGAGAGCCAGCGTCTAGAGTGATAACACCCACGCACAACTCTACGTGGTTGATTCAGACTTCACGTTGTTCAGCAACTTTACCTACCTGTTGGCTGACCCCGTTAATGGTGACGAGTTCGAGCAGGAAGATGAAAGGGTCCTGTTTGGCGGGCATATCGAACAATCTTTCCAGTTGAGCGACCTGAACGCACTGATGTGGGGCGCAGACTTCAGGCATGACGACATCAAGCAGCTGGGCCTTTACAACTCAGACTCGCAGGTCAGGCTGGGCACTGTTCGAACTGACAAGGTCGAACAGACCTCTTACGGCGCCTTTGGCCGACTGGACTGGCAGGCCAGCGAAAAGCTGCGCGTCATGTTTGGCCTGAGGGCCGATTACTTTGATTTTGACGTGGATGCAGGCGAGCCCCTGAACAGCGGATCAGACTCAGATACCCAGTTCAGCCCAAAGCTCACTCTCGCTTACCTGTTCACAGAAAGACTTGAAGGCTACGCAAACTTCGGGCGCGGCATGCATTCCAACGACGTGCGCGGCGCCAGTATCACCGTGGATCCTGTGACCGGAGACCCTGCTGACCAGGTGCCACTGCTTGTACCCACAGAAGGTGGTGAACTGGGTCTGCGTTTTGAAACCGGCACAACCTTCAACGCAACGCTGGCATTCTTTTTACTGGAGGTCGATTCTGAACTGGTTTTTGTCGGTGATGGCGGAGCCACCGAACCCAACGATGGCAGTGAACGACGAGGCGTGGAACTCAGCGCCTTCTACCAGCCAACGGAATGGCTGTCGCTGGATGCGTCTTACACTTACACCGATGCCAAATTCAAAGATGTCGACAGCCGGTTCGACCACATCCCTGGCGCCATTGAGTCGACCTTTTCAGCGGGCGCTAACATGAGCTGGGCCTCTGGATTTGGGGCCAGCGTTCGCTTGCGTTATCTGGGTGAAGCACCACTCATCGAGGATAACTCCGTTAAAAGCGACAATTCGCTCCTGGTCAACGCCGCACTCCAGTATGACCGTGGACCACTGGGCCTGAAGCTTGAAGTGTTCAACCTGACGGACAGTAACGATGCCGACATTTCCTACTTTTACGAATCGAGACTGCCCGGCGAACCGGCAGAGGGTATTGAAGACGTTCACTACCATCCTCTGGAACCCAGAACCGTCAGGCTCGCGATGAGCTGGCGCTTCTAACAGGAGCCAGGTGATGACTCACAACGACAACCTCCGTCACGGCAACTGCTTCTGCGGCGAAGTCACCTTCGAGATTGAACTGCCGACCCTGTTCTGCGGTCATTGCCACTGTTCAATGTGCCGCAAACCCCACGGCGCCGGGTTCGTCACCTGGACAGCCGTGCCGCCTGAACGTTTTCGAATTGTCAGCGGTGAAGATCACCTGCGAACCTATGAAAGCTCTGAACATGGCAGGCGCCAGTTTTGCGATCAATGCGGTACACAACTGTTCTGCTTTCATGAGAAACCCAATGGCGCCGCTCCTGACTTAATAGACATCACGCTCGCAAGCCTGTCCGAGCCTATCGACAGGTCGCCAGAGGTGCACTTTCATTATGATTCGAAGGCCGACTGGACCATCGTCAATGATGATCTGCCGAAACTTGGCGGTGAGACAGGTACAGAACCACTGAGCTGATCAGCGTCATTTATTGCCCCCGGCATTACTGATAGTATTTTGGGATCACGACCATCGGAGACTGCTGTGAGCGAGGCGACAGAAGACGGATACACATTCAAAGACGATGACGTTATCTCCCCAGAGATGTATGGCACATCCGGTCATCCCTACGAGGCATTTGCCTGGCTTCGCCAGAATGATCCACTGCGCATGGTGGAACCCGAGGGTTTTCGTCCCTTCTGGGTCGTGACCCAACACGCCGACATTGTTGAAATTGAAAAGCAGCCCGACGTCTTCGCTTCTGAACCAAGGCCGATCCTGATGCCAGAGGCATCAACACCCGAGGTCCGCGAAGAACTGATCGCGGAAATCTTCCAAAAGCTGCAGGACAACCCGAAACTGCTCCACGTGCTGGCCACGTCTGGTGAGGGCGGCCTCATACGTTCGCTGGTGCAGATGGACCCGCCGGATCACACGGCGTACCGCGCGATGGTGCAACCCTGGTTCAAGCCATCGAACATCAAAAAGCTCGAGGAACGGCTCACGCAGCTCATCACGGAAATCCTGGACAAAATGGCCGGTGACGGCAGCGTCCAGGAAATCGACTTCGCCCAGGATGTTGCGGTCTACCCGCCACTGAAGCTGATTGCAGAGTTGCTGGGCGTGCCCGAAGAAGACGAGTGGCGACTACTGACCCTGACCAACGAACTCTTTGCCGGCGATGATCCCGAGATGAAGCGCATGGCAGACGACCCGCTATCCATCATCGATACCATCAAGGACATCTACGAGTACTTTGATGCACTGACCGATGAACTTCGTGCCAACCCGAACGAAAGTCTTGCCAGCTACATCGCCAATGGCGAGATCAACGGCGAACACCTGCCCTACAAGGAACTCGTTTCCTACTACACCATTGTTGCCACCGCTGGTCACGACACCACGCGTAATGCCATCACAGGTGGTATGGAAGCCCTGGTGCGCAACCCGCACCAGTTGCAGCGCTTCAAGGAAATCGTCGACGATGAAAACTCACTGAAACTCGCCGTTGAGGAACTGCTTCGCTGGACGACACCGGTTGCTCAATTCTCACGAACGGCAACGCGCGACTACGAGCTGCGCGGCAAAAACATCAAGGCAGGCGAAACAGTAGGCCTGATGTATGCCGCGGCCAGTTTCGACGAAGAACTGTTCGAGAACCCGCATGAGTTCAACATCGAACGAAAACCCAACCGCCACCTGGCTTTTGGCACCGGGCCACACCAGTGCCTAGGCCTGCTGCTGGCACGCATGGAGATGCGCATCTTCTTTGAACAGCTGATCCCACGCATCAAGAGTATTGAACTGGTTGAAGAACCGGAGCGAATCCGCGCGAGCTTCGTACATGGCATCAAGCACCTGCGATTACGCTACCAGATGACGACCTGACGCAAGTTGAGCCAGAAGTGTCATGCATCAATACGGACGCTTTCCCTTGGCGCTCGTGCAAGTGCTGCTTCAAACTTCCTCTTTGCTGGTGCCGTGAGGCATGGGAGCAGCACAGCGAAGTGGTGCTTGATACCACGCTCCTGGTCAGCCCAGCAGACTTCCGACTGGCCTTCTGACTCACGCAGATAGTCCATCCAGTAGCGGCTAACGATCCATATGGATCGCGTCAATGTAGCGATATCGTCAACGGTGTTTCGCCGAAACATTCCTGCTTCACCGATCCTGTGTATCAATGAACTCAGCTCAGCAAAATCTGCTGACAACTCCGAGTTACTGGCTCCCTCATCTTCAAGAAACTCAGCACTGTCTCTAAGGAGGAAGCGATTGTGCCAGGCAATGTTCATGGCAAACAAAAGATGCTCAACATAGTCTACGGCGATATCACCCATCACATAGTTGCGCCTTCTCTCGAGCGTCAGCTTACGGGTGTTATCGCGCAGGCGCAGGGCGATGTCTCGTTTCGTGGGGAAGTAATAGCTGAGGTTACCTTTTGAAACCCCAACTGTATGCGCGATGTCAGCCAGAGATGTTGCCGCGTATCCCTTACTGTTAAACAGGGCCCTCCCCGCTTCCAGAATTTTGTCTTCGGTCGATCGCTTGGTTTTCATAAGGCGATAGTATCACGCATTTTGGACGTTTGTCCTATTTTCTGTTGACAGGCATCTTTGTTTGGCCATATATTTGGACTATCGTCCAAATCGGAATAACAAAGATGGGCCAGACATCAAAACACATCATTATAGTGGGAGGCGGCACAGCGGGTTCCGTTCTGGCTGCCCGTCTCAGTGAAAACTCACAAATCAGGGTAACCCTTCTGGAAGCCGGCCCTGACGACAACAGCTATAACAGCAATATTCTCACCCCTCACAAGGCCAGCGAGGCGTGGCTCGGCGCACCCAATGTGCCCTTGACGCCCATGATCAACGATGAGGGCCTGATCCCCACCGTCCAGGGCCGAATGCTTGGCGGTACTTCTGCTGTGAACGGCATGGCAACCCTCAGGGGCTGCCGGAAGACTGCGACAGCTGGGCGGCGATGGGATTATCCGGTTGGGGCTGGGAGGACGTCATAGACACCTTCAAGACAGCCGAGACTGATCTCGATTTTCTAGACTCGCCGATACACGGCAACAGCGGCCCTCTCACGGTAAGGCGCTGGCATCGGGAGGAAATGGGTCGTGCCCAGATCACCTTCTTCGACGGCATGATCGAAACCGGCGAATCCCCGATCAGCGACATTAACGATCGCAGCCAGTTACCGGGGTTAGGGGTATTCCCAGTCACGATCGACAATAACGGCAACCGCGTCAGCACCAGCCTGGCGTATCTGACTGAAGAAGTCAGAAACCGTGAAAACCTGGAGATCGTCACGCATGCAGAAGTCACCAGGGTTGTGTTCAACGGGACGAACGCCGAGGGGGTTTCCCTGGCAAACGGTGAAGAACTGACAGCAGAAAGACTGGCTGAAGCTGGCGTCGAACTCGTAATTACCGCGAGGCGGGAAGAAAGGCTGAACAACGCCGCAAGGGAAATATCGGACAAATACGGTGTCAGCGTGACCCCGGTCGTCGCTGACTCTTCCACCGAGGAAGGTCGTGAGGCGCTTTATGCCG
>JADHNI010000117.1 GCA_016779585.1 Pseudomonadales bacterium | reverse complement strand
GCGACTCACCGTTGCAGTCATTTCTTCCATGCTGGAAGCAATTTCCTCAAGAGCCGCGGCCTGCTCCTGGGTGCGTGTGCTCAGCTCCGTGTTCCCGCTATTGACCTGGCTGACAGCATTGGTCACTTCCAGGGTCGAGCCTGCAATTTCCCGCGTGCGCGGTGAAGAATACTTTTCACCGAACCGGCGGGACGTTCCACGATGTTCGCAATGTCATCCACTGACATATCCTGCATGTAATACAGTGTCACGACGCTTCTCTCTTCCAGGCTCAGCCTCCCCAGCTGCCTGGCAATCTCTCGACTCACGTCGCCCTGTTCCAACACATCGCCACGGGTATCTGCGATCTCATAATCCTCAAGCGATACCTGCGAAAGTACCCTCTTTCGCTTGAAAGATATCGCTGTGCGATAAGCAATCTGGAACAACCAGGTGCTGAGTTTTGCTTCACCGCGGTACTTCGAAACATTGAAAAACGCCTTAACAAACACGTCCTGGCAGACCTCTTCCCGATCCTCTGGTGACGGTATGATCCTGTGGACGAACCGCGCAACCATGTCCTGGTACTGGATGACCAGGCGCTCGAATGCCCGCGGGTCACCCGCCTGCGCGGCACTGATCAGATCACTTTCCTGTTCCATTAACCATAGGACGCCTGGCCTCGAAGATTGGTTGCAAAAGATTCCGCAAGCAAGTGCAACCGGATACCTGAAAGGTTCGTCTAATGCACTAACGACACTCAAAGATGTTAACCGCAAGGAGTCAATATGCCTGACGAACTGATCCCAATTATCATCGTGCCCTTTTTCCTGGGCACCATCGCATTCATTACCAAGATCCTGTCCAACAATCGTGTCAAACGGGAACTGGTCAATATGAAAGCAGACAGCGACATGATCCGGAAGATGATCCTGGAAGCACCCGCCATGAATCGCGAATCCAGCCTTAAGTGGGGTATCGTCTCGGTTGCCCTGGGTGCTGGCCTCGCGCTCATACATGTCCTGGGTCTCGATGGCGACGAACCCATGACCTACGCCATTATGTTTATGTTTGGCGGTGCGGGGTTGCTGGGTCACTACGCAATCAAAAGCGATGCTAGAATAGAAAGCTGAACCCGGGGTTACAGTGTCTCGCCGGGTATCTCAGTGAAATCAGACCCGGGGGAACACGTATCGTGGGCGACAACAATTCATCAAAAGACTGGCTGGTATTCGACCCGGAGGAACTGGCAGGTCGAGTCGCCGGCAACGAGGCCCGGATCTTCGAATTTCTGAGGGTGCCCACTCTCAGCGTATCCATTTACCGGCTGCCAGCCGGTAGCAAGGACATGCAGGCACCCCACATGGAAGACGAGGTGTACTACGTGATTGAGGGAAAAGCCCGTCTTCGTGTAGAAGACAAGAACCACGATATCAGGCCCGGTAGCGTTCTCTATGTACGAGCGACTGCTGCCCACTCGTTCTTCGACATAGAAGAGGACCTGGTCGTTCTCGCAATCTTCGGGAAAGCCTGACCACCCTGCCTGTAAAAGCTTTTCCTGTTCTTTACTTTCCAGCCGCGCACGACTGGTACAATCTGGCATCCTGAACTAAATACTCATATCTAGAAAGGCACTAACTGTGGCAGTTCCACACGCCATTGAGCAACGGCTGGAAGATCTTGATGAGGCACTCTTTATGCCTCGCGAACTCAGCTGGCTCTCGTTTAACGAACGCGTACTGCAGGAAGCCAGGTCCGAGGAAGTGCCTGTTATCCAACGCTTGCGTTACCTCGGTATTTTTTCCAATAACCTGGATGAGTTCTACCGCGTCAGGGTGGCAGAAGTGAGGCGACTAATCTCTGTCACCAGGGCGGGTGAGCGAAAGCGCGCAGAAAACCTGCTCATCGATATCCAGAAACGAGTTGTCGAGCTACAGGCAGAATTCACCAGGACCCAGGCAACTGTTCTGGAGGAGGTTTCCCGGCGAAACATACACCTGATCAATGAACAGCAGCTAGACGATAAACAGGGAGAATTTGTCCGAAGGTACTTCCGCACAACTGTCCTGCCAGAGCTGGAACCCATACTTCTGGACAAGAAGACTCCAATGCCAACGCTGAACGATGAGTCCATCTACCTGGCCATCGATATCGCTGCGGGTGATGACTCCTATTTCGCCCTTGTCGAAGTCCCTACCGCGCAGCTCTCACGTTTCATCGAAATCCCGAGGAAAAAGGGTAAGAAGGGAAAAGTCTTTATCGTCCTCGAAAACGTTATACGCTACTGCCTCGCCGAGGTATTCCGCGGTGTCATTGATATCGAATCGGCGAATGCATACACCATCAAATTCTCCCGGGATGCAGAACTTGATATCGATACGGGTTTCGCCGAAAGCCTGTTAGAAAAGATGGAAACCAGCCTGAAGCAGAGGCGCAAGGCCGAAGCGGTTCGCTTCGTCTACGATGCCGCAATGCCAGCCCACCTGCTCAAATTCCTGGCTGACTACTTCAACCTGGGCAAGTACCACAGCCTGATCGGCGGGGGACGGTACCACAACTCGAAGGACTTCATTGATTTCCCCAATGTCGGTCCCAGGTACCTGGAATACAAACCCCTGCCACAGATTCCAATCAGCCGCCTTGAAACCGACGAGGGCAGTATCTTCAAAAAAATCAGGGACAAGGACATTCTGCTCTATTTTCCTTACCACCCGTTTGATTACATGACTGACCTGCTGAAAACCGCGGCCGTGGATCCCGCCGTTACCGACATCAAGATCAACCTGTACAGGGTCGCCAGCAACTCACGAATCTGTGACGCGCTGATCAACGCTGTCTATAACGGCAAAAAGGTACTCGCCGTGGTTGAGCTCCAGGCCAGGTTTGACGAGGCAGCGAACATCAACTGGGCTCAAAGGCTGGCTGATAATGGCGTGGAGGTGCTTTTTGGCGTACCCGGGCTCAAGGTACACAGCAAGCTGATCCTGATTGAGCGCAGGCAGGGCAAAGAAATTCACTACTACAGCCATATCGGCACCGGGAATTTCAACGAGAAAACCGCGAGGCTGTACACCGATTTCAGTCTGCTCACCTATGATCAAGCCATTGGTGAGGACGTGGCCAACGTCTTCGACTTTCTGAAGCACAACTATCGACGCCCCAGATACAACGATCTGCTGGTGTCACCCCACACCACCAGAAGTGGTCTCTACAAACTCATCAACAGGGAGATTAGCAACGCTCGCGATGGCTACCCGGCTTCCATGATCCTCAAGTGTAACAACCTGGTTGACCGTGAACTCGCGATGAAGCTTTACGAGGCCAGCGATGCAGGCGTCAGCATCAAACTGATCGTGCGCGGGATGTGCTCACTGCTGCCTGGGGTGAAAGGTCTGTCGGAAAATATTGAAGGTGTCAGTATTGTTGATCGCTACCTTGAGCATCCCCGGGTTTACATGTTCTACAACCGCGGTGAACCCAGGTACCTGATAGGGTCAGCGGACCTGATGACCCGAAACCTTGATCGCCGGGTGGAGGTTCTTGCGCCTGTGAAAGATCCTGACGCCCAGCGAACCCTTCAGGACATCCTCGACCAACAGTTAAACGACAACATCAAGGCAAGAGTGTTGGATGCCGGCCAGACCAATCAAGTGGCCGGCAAGAAAAAGCACATCAAGATCCGCAGCCAGGAAACCATCCACGAGTACCTGGCGACCGGCAAACTACCCCGTTATCCCAAAACGCCCGCAACCAAAAAGGCCATCCGCAGAAAGAAACGCGCTTAGCATGTAGCCAGTACGGATCCTGCCCGCGCTAATGACTGTTTACCAGAGATCGTACTTTTGCAGTTCAGCACGACCAACAACCATGTGATGCACCTCATCGGGACCGTCAGCAAATCGCAGATGACGCATGTCCGTGTACATCTCAGCGAGTGGCGTCCACTGTGATATACCTGCGGCACCATGCATCTGGATCGCCTGATCGATAATGAGACAAACCTTTTCGGGCACCATGGCTTTCACTGCACTCACGTAAACCCTGGCTTCCTTGTTACCCAGCACATCCATGGCCTTGGCGGCCTGCAGTACAGCCAGTCGCATGGCATTAATTTCAATCCGGGCCCGCGAGATCACTTCTAGGTTCTTGCCCAGTTTGGCAATGGGTTTGCCGAAGGCTTCTCTCGTCGCTGACCGCTTGACCATCAGCTCCAGCGCCTTCTCGGCTTTGCCGATGGAGCGCATGCAGTGATGGATTCGACCTGGCCCCAGTCTTACCTGTGATATTTCAAACCCACGCCCTACACCCAACAGGATGTTTTCCTTTGGCACTCGAACGTTATCGAATTTGATATGCATGTGCCCGCGCGGCGCATGGTCATGGCCAAACACCTCCATGGCTTCGAGAATCTGGACTCCCGGGGTGTCGATCGGTACCAGAATCTGCGATTGCTGTTGCGATGGCGGTGCATCCGGGTCGGTTTTTACCATCGTGATCATGATCTTGCAGCGAGGGTCTCCAGCGCCCGAGATGTAGAATTTCTCACCGTTGATAACCCACTCATCACCATCGAGTACCGCACTGGTTGAGATGTTCTTGGCGTCCGATGACGGCAGACCCGGCTCCGTCATGGCGTAGGCGGAACGAATCTCACCGTTGAGCAGGGGTTTCAGCCACTGCTCTTTCTGTTCTTCCGTTCCGACACGCTCCAGCACTTCCATGTTGCCTGTGTCTGGTGCGCTACAGTTCAGGGATTCGGAGGCCAGCGCATACTTGCCCAGTTCCGTCGCGATGTACGCATAGTCGAGATTGGTCAGACCCTCACCAACTTCAGAGTAGCCGGGCAGGAAAAAATTCCACAGGCCGGACTCCTTGGCCTTGTCTTTTGCGACTTCCAGCAGTTCAAGCTGACGCGGATGCCAGGACCAGCGGTCCTCCTTCTCCTTGTCCAGGGCAAAAAACTCATCAGTAATAGGTTCAATGTTTTCTGCGATGTGTTTCTGCACAGCGTCCATCAGCGGCTGTGCTTGCTCACTCATGGCCAGGTTAAACAGGTCGGCTTCAAGGTCGGGCATGATCGGCTCCTTTCAATACTCGTTTGCAGGACAGGGACTCGAGCCTATTAGAAAATTGCCAACACGTCGATAGCTATGGTGCCTGACTTTGAAGACGCCTATTAGCCCCTGCCTGGCCGGGGTCTTGACCGCACTTTTGTTGACACGGTTTCCCTCTCTGCGCAGATGCGTCAAACTGCGGGCAAAAATCCAAGACGCGCAGGTCACCATGTCTATAGACCACTCTTCCTACGTCATCGACGAAATGATTTCCGCAAAGTCGATCGCTGCCCGGGTCGAAGCTCTGGCAAAAGAAATCTCCGAGTTCTATGCAGATACCGACAAACTGGTTGTGGTGGGGCTGCTGCGAGGATCATTCGTTTTTATCGCAGATCTTGTCCGCGAGCTGCAGATGCCAGTCGAGGTGGATTTCCTTGAAGTCTCTTCCTATGGCGACGCCATGGAGTCATCCAGGGAAGTGCGCATCATGAAGGATATACGCGGTGAGATCGAAGGCCGGGATGTACTTGTCGTGGAAGACATCATCGACACGGGTCACACCATGACTCACGTGATGACACTGTTGCGCGGGAGAGGACCAAAGCGACTGGAAATCGCAACGCTCCTCGACAAACCATCGCGCCGGGAAGTTGAAGTTAAGGCACGTTGGGTCGGCTTCGAGATACCTGATGAATTTGTCGTCGGTTACGGTATCGACTATGCCCAGCGCAACAGGAACCTGCCCTATATCGGAAAAGTTAGCCCGCTTTGAGAATTCTGATAATGCTGGCCACTGCCCTGGTTATCGGCGGCCTGGGAACAATAGTGTTCCTGGAGCGCGAATCTTCGCGGGAAGTCACCTCGACACCTCAGCCAATTCCAAAGGTGATTGATCCGGACAACCTTCCCGAGCAGGAATTCTCGGAACTGAAAAAACGCGGTGAACAACTGTTCAAAACTCGTGGCTGCATCAGCTGTCACATTATCGTGACCGGCGACATGGACAGCATTCCTTTCGGACTCAGGCCGCTTCAGTCTATTGGCAGCAGATACACTCTTTCCAGCCTCTCCGAACTTTATCGCTCTCCAACACCTCCGATGCCGCCAGTGCGTATCGGAAACGAGGAAGACGAACTCGCACTATCGACCTACCTGTTGAGCCTGGATTAGTCAGCAAGCACTCTTTCTTTATCCACGTCCGAGCGCCTATGTGTGCTATTGTCTTGCCAGTACGCGCGGGCCAAAGGAGTTCCCAGACTGACATGATTGCCCTGGTAATTTGGACGATTACATTCGTATTCGCCATGTTTTCGATCACTCTGACAGGAATTCATCCCGAGTTGTTGAAAGTCGCCTATTCAACAGCAATCTTCTCGGGCGTCATGATTGTTAACCAGGTCCTCTACCTGGCACTCTGGCAAACGCTGGTTCCCAGGTGGTCAGGGAACGCCGTGCCAAAACTCCTGACCCAGATGACACTGATGCTGCTGATCATCATCGCGGTCGGCATCATCATGGTGCAAATCTACGAAGTACCCACGTCGGGGGTGTTGACTACCTCCGGGCTATTCATTGCGATAATAGGTTTCGCACTTCGGAACATGATCTCGGACCTGTTTACAGGAATTGCCCTGGGAATTGAACGTCCCTTCTCTGTCGGTGACTGGATCCAGGTACCCGATGGCACCGTTGGCAGGGTCGTTGAAATGAACTGGCGCAGCACAAGGTTGATCACCCGGGAAGAGATATCCGTTGTGATTCCGAACTCCGAACTCGCTATCAGTACGTTCAAGAATTTCTCCAAGCCCGAAAGAGCCTGGCGCGACGAGTTTGAAATTCTGCTGCACCAGACCGTCACCATCCACCAGGCGGAACGTATCCTGCTGAGTGCCATTAACCAGGTCCCCGAGATAGTTGCTGTTGGCAAGCAGCCTTAGGTACGCATTGCCCGGTACACGGAGAACGGCATCGTCTGGCAGGTCAGGTTCTGGGTGCCGGACTACCAGCAGATGTCGAGCCTGCGATATGAAGTCCAGAAAGCAATTTCAAG
>JADHNI010000116.1 GCA_016779585.1 Pseudomonadales bacterium | reverse complement strand
ATGGCGTCGCCATTACAACGAAGAGAGGCCACATAGTTCGCTCGGCAGGCTTTCACCAAAGCAATTTGCAGAGCGAGCAGCATGAGCATAGAGTTCAATTTCCCATCTCATCGGTGGTGTAGTTCTGGGGGTAAGGTCAACTGGATTACGGTGAACTACCGGGAGGCCTACGGCATTTATGCCTGCAACGGCATTCTCTTTAATCACGAATCGTCCCGGCGCGGCGAGACCTTTGTTACACGCAAGATCACTCGCGGTTTGTCTGCGATAGCGCTGGGGTTAGAAAGTTGTCTGTATATCGGTAATCTCAATGCCAGGCGAGACTGGGGGCATGCGAAGGACTATGTGGAAATGCAGTGGCGCATGTTGCAGCAGGATGTACCGAAGGATTACGTGATTGCGACTGGTCACCAGATCAGCGTTCGAGAGTTTGTCGAACGGACAGCATCGGGTCTTGGCATGACACTGCGGTGGGAAGGTGAGGGCCTCGAAGAGGTGGGTATTGTGGAATCGATTGCTGCTTCCAGCCTTGTGGATGATCTTTCGGTTAAAGAAGGCGATACCCTGGTTCGAGTGGATCCAAATTATTACCGGCCAGCGGAGGTGGAAAGCCTGCTGGGCGATCCCTCTAAGGCACATGATGAGCTTGGCTGGAAACCCACCACAACGCTGGATGAGATGATCGACGAGATGCTTGCTCATGATGTGGATCAGGCGAAGCAACGTGCATTGCTGAAATCGAGCGGCTTTAACGTGAGCGAACCGCACGAGTCATGACCCGAATTTTTGTTGCTGGTCATAATGGGATGGTGGGGTCTGCCATCTGCCGTCGGTTGGATGAAGAAGCCGAGCTCATGATAGTTGATCGTCCAGAGCTCGATCTCACCAATCAGAAAGATGCCTACGATTGGTTGAGCAGCAACAAGCCGGATGTAGTTGTGGTCGCCGCGGCGAGGGTAGGTGGCATCGGGGCGAACAAAACCTATCCAGCAGACTTCATCACCCAGAATCTCATGATTGAAACCAACCTCATTCATGGTGCTTTCGAGGCAGGTTGTCAGCGTCTTCTGTTCCTGGGAAGCTCCTGCATCTACCCCAGGCTGGCAGATCAGCCCATGAAAGAAGAGAGTCTGCTGACGGGTCCACTTGAGCCAACGAATGAACCTTACGCTCTCGCCAAGATTGCAGGCATCAAGCTTTGCGAATCGTACAACCGGCAGCACGGCACAGACTATCGATCGCTGATGCCGACCAACCTTTATGGCCCCGGTGATAACTTTAATCTGACGGATAGCCATGTGGTCCCGGCCCTCATTCGACGTTTTCATGAAGCTAAGGTTGCTGGTCATTCGGAGGTTTCGATCTGGGGCACGGGCAACGCGATGCGAGAGCTGCTTCATGTGGATGACCTGGCTGATGCCTGTGCGCATGTACTCGATTTGCCGAAAGCGAAAATTGAGGCAGTGACTGAACCCATGTGTGCACACATCAATGTGGGCACCGGGGAAGATGTCACTATCAGGGCATTAGCCGAGATGATTCAGAAGATAGTCGGGTTTGAAGGTGAACCCGTGTACGACACTTCCAAGACCGATGGCGCACCCAGGGAACTGCTGGATGTTTCAAAGATCAATTCGCTGGGTTGGCAGGCGAAGATTGGCTTGGAAGCGGGGCTTCGGTCGACGTATGAGTGGTTCCTGGAGAACCAGGGTTCGCTACGCTCTTAGGTCTTTTTCTTGATCGATGTCCTGAAGCACCCCGGGATCGTCAACATCTGCCATATCAACGACGCTTTCCTGGTGATTGTTGATGATTGATTTTGCACCTTTATCGCCTGATAACTGGGCTAGTTCATCGAAGAAATCTGAACTGAATCCAACCGGATGACCGGGTTTGTTCTTGTAGCCTGGGACGATGATCCATGAGGTCTCTCCGCTTCGTTGCTTCGCAACTGCGGTCGAGACGAGGTCACTCAACGTCGCGACCTCAACAAACGGCATATCCGCCAGAAACACAAACACACCATCCCAATCGCTGATCTGCCGGATGCCGCTGGCGAGGCTGTTGCCCATGCCGAGTTCTGAATCGGGTGCGTGGTGATAGGTCAGATCGGGGAGAAAATTGAGCAGCTTTTGATGAAGCTCTGCATCTTCAGCACGAAGCACCACCAGGACGTCATCAAACACCGCAGTCACTTTTTCCAGTGTCTGCTGGATAACGAGTTTTCCGTTGGGAAGGGTGGCCTGGCGTTTGTCGCCGCCGAAGCGTTTTGATTGCCCGGCGGCCAGAACAAGAGCACCGATTCTCACGCGGTTGCTGTTTCTCGGAAGTCAGCCTGGATCAGCTGTTCTTTTTCACTGCGCAAGGCAGTGAGCTGCGAGATGATGGAGATCGCGATTTCTGCCGGTGTCTTGCTGCCGATGGGCAGGCCCACCGGTGCATGTAATCGATTGATTTCTTCCTCGGTCAGTTCCAGCTGCAGCAGTCGCTCCCGACGCTTGGCGGAAGTTCGCGTGGAACCCATGGCACCGATGAAAAAGGCGTCTGTCTTTAGCGCTTCCATCAGGCCCATATCGTCAATGCGGGGATCGTGGGTGAGGGCAATGATGGCGGAGAAGGTGTCGTTCGCGTAGTTTTTCACCGCGTCATCCGGCATGTCGCAGACCAGCTGCGTGCCTTCAATGGTCCACTGGTCGATCATCTCCTGGCGTGGGTCACAAACCACTACGTGATAGTCAAGCATCTGGGCCATCTGGGCGAGGTATTGCGATACCTGGCCAGAACCAATCAGGAACAGCTGGTAGCGCGGGCCGTAGGTCTGTATGAGAAACTTCTCGCCGGGTGTATCGGTATTCTCAAACTCGCCAATAAACTGCAGGTGTTTGAAGCGCTCCTTCTCTTCGATAGATATCTCGCCGGTGGCGAGATCAACCTTGCGTTCAATACATTCGCGCGCGGCAAGGCGGGTGGCAATCGCCTGGAAGTGTTCCAGGTTGCGGGCATCCATCTGCGGTTCAACCACAATGTGCAACTGACCACCGCAGGGCAGGCCGAAGCGTTCGCTTTCTTCGGTGGTTTTGCCGTAAAGCATGACCTCAGGCTTTTCGATGGCGAGTTCGCCGTTCGTAATTTTCTCGAGCAGGTCTTCTTCGATGCAGCCGCCGGATAACGAGCCGGCCACATGTCCGTCCTCATTGCAGCAGAGCAGGGAACCCACCGGGCGAGGTGAAGAACCCCAGGTTTTGACCACGGTCGCGAGCCAGCACTTTTTACCGGTTTCAATCCAGCGGGTCAGCTGGGTCAGTACCTGTTGGTCAGCGTTTTCGATCATCGTGTTTTGTCTCGAGACGAAGTCTATACTGCAATTTTACACCACCTGGCATCCCGTTGATCAACGCTCTCGAAGTTCCCTCGGAACAGGATCTTTCTGCCTTTGCGCGCTTTCTCGCCGCGCGGGGCGTGCCACACCGCATTACGGAGGAAGGGTTAAACCAGGTGATCTGGGTGCCGGATGAACGGGCAGCGGCGTTTGTCCAGGCTGCGTTCAATGACTTTGAGGCCGGCCGTTTACCTGAAGTGGGTGAAGTTTCATCGACTCCCGGGAGAAGCATTCCCCAGAAAGTCTTTGAAGCCTTCTGGCGCTATCCATTCACCATGGTGCTGATCGTCGTGTGCATCCTGTTTTTCCCCGTGGGCATGAACCTGCAGGATGTGGAGACCGATGGCCTCTTCGCCCGCATGATGTTTGTCATGCTGGTGGAGGTTCAGGGTGAGCAGTATTTTTCATCCATCGGTTATACCCTGCGGGAAGGCGAGGTTTGGCGACTGTTCTCGCCCATGTTTGTTCACTTCAGCTGGCTGCATATTGTGTTTAACCTTCTTTGGGTCTGGGAGATTGGCCGGCGTATTGAAGTCGTCCACGGCAGCTGGGCCATGTTCGCCGTGGTCATGGTCTCGTCACTGGCGGCGAATGTGCTGCAGTACCTGATGTCGTCACCCGGTTTCTTCGGTGGCATGTCCGGTGTGGTTTTTGGTTTGCTGGGGCATGCTTTGATCTGGTCCAAACTTCAGCCCTCAAGGACGATGGGCGTTCCCAACGGTGTTTACATCTTTATGCTGATTTATTTGGCGATTGGCTTTACCGGGGCCATCGACCTGCTCGGGCTGGGCAGCATCGCCAATGGCGCGCACCTTGGAGGGCTTCTGGGTGGCCTTGCTACAGGAGGTTTAGCTGTCCTTCTGACTCGTCGGAAGCTGTCGCGTCCGACACAGTGACCTCAATCTCGTAGCTGGTAAAACGCCGCAGGTTGATCACACCGGTATCAAACACCAGGTACTGGCCCTTGATACCAATGAGGGTGCCACCCAATTCCGGGGTTTTGTCGAAGCTCAGCGACACCACCTTTGTCGGGTAACTGGTCATCGGGTAGGTGAAGGTCTGTACCTCGGCATCGATAATTGGCTGGATTGCCTGGATACCAAATCGTTCGATGACGGGGTCAAGGTCCGCCTTGATGTCTGCCATCAACTGGTCACGAACTTCGATGAGGTTCACATGGCGATCTTCGGCCTTCAGCATCTGCTGCCACTGGGTCTTGTCAGATATGTGGTTCTTGAAAGCAACCTCCACAAACCCCGACTGCTGGCGTGTCATCACATTCATCACCGGCAGTGCCTGCACCGCACCCTGGTCGATCCAGCGGGTGGGCAGGTTCCCGGGTCGGGTGATACCTACCTTGGTGCCGGAAGAGTTGGCGATGTAGACAATGTGCGGCTGCATGCAGAAGTTGTGGGCGAAGTCCTCATCGCGACAGGTGCCTTCAGCGTGGTGACAACGTTCCGGGCTGACGACGCAGAGATCACACTGCGCCAGCTTCCTGAAGCAGGGGTAACAGAACCCCTGGCTGTAACTTTTTTTGGTCTTGCGGCCACACTCGAGGCACTCGATGTTGCCGGTGTGCGTGAGGGTGACCTGCTGGCCAATCAACGGGTTCAGCGGGTGGGCGTCGTCATTCAGCCGCAGGAAATATTGGACAGGATTGTCCGGTGTGCAGCCGCCCTCAGGGACTTTGCTGGCCATTTTTCTGAGGAAACCGTGCATGAAGGATTCAGGCAAGCGGCACCATTTTTGACGATCTGATTCTGCTGTCTCGAGTCAGCAACGGGATATTGTGGACAACGCTGGTTGCTGCGATGAGTTCGTCAGCTGGGTCGGATGAAATATCAAGACCCCTGGATTGCCTGGCAACGTTGGCATCCAAAGGGAGGACTTCGATCTTGTTCATCAGATCACGGACATCTTCTGCGTCAAAGTCAAAGTCTATCTGGCCGAAATCAGACAGCATGGCCAGTTCCCACAAGACTATGGGGCAGATGCACCAGTCATGAGAGATGAGAATATCTCGTTCTCTTTTCTTCAACGCATTTTCAATGATGAAAAAGAGAATGTGTGTATCGAGATTAACTCTCTGCATTCCACTTCACACCTGTGCTCATAATGTCACCCTTGATGATGACTGTTCGGCCATCCAGAGAATCCAGAAATTCCTTGTTTGTCATCTTGATGGGTGTGACTTTCGCGACGGGTTTGCCGTGTTTCGTGACAATGACACCATCAGGTTCCAGGTTGTCCAGAATCGATAGGCACTGCTCCTTAAATTTTGCGGCTCCGATCTTTTTAGGTTCCATGTTAAATATGACCATAAAATATGACTGGTCATACTTTATGACTACTTTTCTTCGTAAATCAAGAGCCAAGCGCCTGAAATGTCTGTTAGAGTCTGATGCTTGCAAAATGCATGCAGTGCTTGCAGAATGCATGCATGAATATCACGATAAGAAATGTCCCGCAGGAAGTGCGGGATGCGCTGGCAAAGAACGCTGCCAGGCAGGGCAAGTCCATGCAGGAGTATCTGCGTAGCGAACTGGTGAAACTGTCTCGCAAGATGTCCAGCACGGAGTGGGTTAAAGCGGTCGAGGAAATGACTGCGAAGTACGAAACCAACATCACCGACGAAGACATCCTGAATGCTCGAGATTCTGGCCGGGAATGACAGTTGTTCTGGATGCGAGCGTTGTTGCCGTTGCGCTCACAAGACATGATGAACGATCAACCTGGGCGAGAACCGTCATGGCTGATGAACGACTGTTTGCCCCAGACGTTTTGCCTGTCGAAGTCACGCAGGTACTCAGGAAGTTAGAGCGTTCGAGACAAATAAGCACCCAGCAGGCTGATTCGGCGTTTCGGTATCTTCTGGAACTAGATGTCCAGATGATTTCTTTCTCAATGTTGGCACCGAGAATTTGGCATCTTCGCCATAACTTCACCAGTTACGACGCCGCCTATATCGCGACGGCAGAGATAACAAAGGCCCCTCTCGCCACCCTCGACTTCAAGATGGCCAACCAGCCTGCTGACTGCGATTTACTGACGCCGCCCTGATAGAATCTCCCTCCCGCAACACATAGCAGTCACCATGAAAGAAGGACAACCCAGGGCGATTTACCTTAAGGACTACAAGGTCCCGCCTTTCCTCATTACCGATACCAACCTGCACGTCGACATCCAGGATGATGTGACAACCGTGACGACCACATTGAAAGTGGTCAAGAACCCGGAGGCCGCGGCTGAAGACCAGGTGCACCTGGTCCTGGATGGCAGCAAGGATCTCGATACACAGCACGTCGCCATTGATGGTCGGGCGCTGACCGACAACGAATACCAGGTGGATGAAGACGCGCTGTCAGTGTTTGAGGTGCCCGGTGAATTTGAGCTGACAACTACTGTGCAGATCAAACCGCAGGAGAACACGGCTCTCGAGGGTCTCTACAAGTCTGGCGATATGTACTGCACACAGTGCGAGGCGGAAGGGTTTCGCAACATCACCTGGTACCTGGATCGTCCCGACGTCATGTCGAAATACACGACCACGGTAGTTGCCGACAAGGCCAGCTACCCGGTGTTGCTCTCGAACGGCAATGACGTTGATCGCGGCGAGGAGGGTGATCGCCACTGGGTCACCTGGCAGGACCCGTTCATGAAGCCGGCTTACCTGTTTGCGCTGGTGGCAGGTGACCTGCAACACATTGAAGATGAATTCGTGACCATGAGCGGGCGCAAGGTGAAGCTGCAGATCTTCACCGAGGCACACAATATCGACAAGGTCGATTACGCGATG
>JADHNI010000115.1 GCA_016779585.1 Pseudomonadales bacterium | reverse complement strand
ATGACCTGATCGCGGTGTGTGCGGATCGGAAAGGCGGCATAAAACTTGATGCCCGACTCCATGGCCTGGCGCGAAAATCTCGGGTCGCGAGTGGCATCGTGAACCACAAGCGCATGTCTGTTGTAGATGGCGTGGATGCTGAAGGAGTCCCGTAAGGGAATTTCCGTGGTGTCATAACCGTGACGGGATTTGAACCATTCCCTTGAATCGTCAACCAGGGAGAAAGACGCAAAGGGCACGTTGAATGTTCGCCTCGCCAGCCTAATGAATCGGTCGTAGCGTTCTTCCTCTGCGGAATCCAGTATCCCCAGGGAGTTCAGTTCCACCAGTCGTGATTCTTCGTCACGGTTTGCGTTGCTTGTCATTGCTGCTGAGTATCCAGGTGCTGCTTCTGTTTAATTGGATGCCAGAGCAGTCCATTGCGCGGCAGACAGATATGGTGAAATGGTATATCCTCCCCGGTGGCAGTCAACAGCCGAACAGGACCCGTCGGTCCATTCTGGCCCTGTAATTTGTAAGGAGTTTGTAATGAGCCGTATGCCTGCTTTGAGTCTCGCCGCTGTTCCCGGTCGCCGTAAGGCGACGATAGAACTGGCCACCGAAATCGAGAACCGCGGATTCTCAGGAATTTACGGGCCCAGCCTGGGCGATGCAATGGCGCTGATGGAGGCGCTGGCGTTTGCCACAAAGGAGATTCCGTTCGGCACAAGCATCATGCCGATTTACTTCAGGCAGGTGATGGATCACGCCAGCACGGCATCTTTTATTCACGAGATCAGCGATGGTCGTTTCCGCTTCGGTATTGGTGTCAGTCATGCACCTGCGCTCCAGGCGCGCGGCCTGTCAGCAGGAAAGCCACTGACAGACATGAGAAACTTTGTAGAAGAGTTGAGGGCTGTGCCAAGGGCAGGCGAACTTCCTCCGCTGGTGCTCGCAACACTGCGCAAGAAGATGATCGCGCTGGCGGAAGAAATTGGCCAGGGCATGGTGTTTGCCAATGGCGCGAGATCGCACATGCAGGAATCGCTGACGGCGCTCTCAGAGGAAGCAAGAACCAATGACAGTTTCTTCATCGGGGACATGATTCCGACCTGCATCAGTGACGATGTTGAAGCCGCCAAAGCTGTAAACCGAAAGACTCTGACGTCTTACGCCATGTTGCCGAACTACCGCAACTACTGGAAAGAAGCCGGCTACGTTGAGGAGATGGAGGGGATTGAAAAAGCAATTGAAACAGGCGACATGGACAAGATCCCTCACTTCCTGACCGATACCTGGCTTGCGGATACCACACTCTTCGGTACCGCCACGCAGGTGCGTGACGGTGTCGAAGCATGGTTCGATGCCGGGATCAAAACCCCGATACTCGTGCCGTCATCTGCCAAGGGCGGCCAGATGGTTGCCTTCGAGGAACTCTTCTCTGTTTATTAGCGCCTGCGGCTTGGTTTAATTAAGTAGCCTCTGGCTTCTTCATAAACACACCCAACAAGTGTCCTGCGAGCAGCCACACGGTGTAATCGTAGATGATCTGCCAGATCTTCCATTCCACGGGCATACGCCACCAGACGATATCGCCAACACCGATCGCGATGACGGCGACGGCACCCGCTGCTACTGACAACCTGGCAAAGTCTCGAAACTCACTCGCACCTGCTACCCTGAAGAAGCCTGCCAGAAGAACAACGATCACGAGATTCAGGACAAAACCCTGGATCATGATCGCAGGATCTGTCGGCGACGAACCTCCGTGTTGGATATGAACAAAGCCGGTTGGACCTTTCTCGTAAAGGGCTGTCCTGGTGTCGGGATCGTTGCCAACACCCGGGATGTAGTAGGTGCCTGACTCGGGGAAATGTTCAGCTAGAACTTCCTGCGCAACCGCATCATTTGCGGTCTGCTTCCAGTAGGAATAGGGAATTGTGCTGATCCCCCAGTACAGGAACCCCCAGATATAGAGGACCAGGGTGGTAACGATAATACCGATGATGGTTTTCTGCATGATGCTCCCTCTCTTGTTTTTATGCAGGGAGAATATCGTCGAACTCAGGCGTGTTCCAGAAGGAATCTGTCCAGTTGTCCGTAAAACAGTTCGAACTCATCGTGGTGCAACCAGTGCCCCGCGTTCGGGATTTTTTCAAGACGACAGTCCCTGAAGTTTTTCACGGTGTCATCCTGGCCAATACGATGTTCGTACCCCTCAGTCGCATTGATCAGCAGTACCGGGCAATCGATGGCCTGCCAGAACTCGCGCATGTCGCCGCGATTGTCCGACGCAAGCCAGCCAGCATAGGTGTAGGGGTCAAACTTCCAGCTATAGGTGCCGTCCTCATTTCGGTTGCTGCCATGGATGGTCAGGTGCCGAGCACGTTCCTCACTGAGGTGCGGGTTAGAGGTCTGCATCCTTGCCAGTGCAGCCTCCAGTGTTTCATAGCGTTTCGGAACCCGGCCTGCCTGGCTGCGCGTGGCTTCGAACAGTTCCCTGGTGCGATCCCTGATGGGTGTGCGGCTGGCATTGTCCCAGAATTCGGCTCCGACCCCTTCGATGCAGACCAGGCTGGCAACCTTTTCCGGGTTCAGTCCGGCGAACAGGGTTGTAATCGTGCCACCCAGGGAATGCCCGACGAGGTGCACTGGTGCCAGTTCCTGTTGCTCTATCAACTGTGCCAGGTCATAAACGTACTGGTAAATGCCTTAGCTGGAGCCCCTGGCCCACTCCGAGTCACCGTGTCCGCGCAAGTCGGGTGTGATCACATGGTATCGCTGGCAAAGGCGTTCACTGGTCCAGTCCCAGTTGTGGCAATGGTCCTGGGAACCGTGCACCAGCAGGACGGGCGCACCTGTTTCATTCCCCCAGTCGAGGAAGTGAAGCTTCAGGCCGTGGGAAAAGTAGGAGTGTGAAGTTGGGCGTGCCCGGCGTGCTGAATCGTTCATTTATCGTGCAGAGTGCCGCAGTGGGGCGGGAATGATAACGGCTCATTTTCAGTGGGTACAGCTGGTTACCAGGGTGTAGGACATCACCTACACCGTTATGCCTTCTAAACAGGTAATTCGACGAGAAATGTAAAGATTTGAGTGGGGGTCAGTTTTCGATTTTTCTACATCAGCGTACCTGTTGGTGGCCTAGATTCAAGGGTTTAGGCGTTCTGCTGTTATGACTTATTCACATTTGATGGGGTCAGTTCAAACCCGTGCGATATTGTTCTGTATGAACCTCTTTGCGTGGTCTTAATAGCGTAAGTATTTTAATTTGTTGAAATAATGGAAAATTGGTCAAAATTTGTCCAACCAGGGCCTGTGCGCAGGATAATCAGTAATTGCAGGCCAGTAGTCAGTTATCACCAGAGTTATCCACAGAAATTGTGGAAAAGTGGCGCGACAACCGGTTTATCCTGCGTCCGCCGCAGTTTTGCAACTTTGTTAAGAAGAGCCTGCAGCCTTTAAAACCTGAATCTGTGCTACATTCGCGTCTTTTTTGTACGTGGTAACCAGGAAATGACAAGCATTAACGGCGTCGAGGTCGACGGCCATTTTGACCAGAAGTTTGCCTCGGCGATTGAACAGTTTGCTGAAAACATTGCCAGGAATGATGATGTCGGTGCCAGCTTCGCGGCTTCTATCGACGGCGAGATGGTGGTGGACGTCTGGGGTGGTCACCAGGATGAACAGCGTACATGCCCCTGGCAGGAAGATACGTTGGTCAATGTCTGGTCCTCCACCAAGACCGTCTCATTTCTCTGCGCCCTTGTACTGGCTGATCGGGGACTACTGGATTTTGATGCGCCTGTTTCGAATTACTGGCCGGAATTCGCGGCCAACGGCAAAGAAAATTTACTGGTCTGGCATTTCATGAATCACGCTGCCGGCCTGTCAGGCCTGGATGAAGAGGTTTCCCTGGAAGACCAGTATGACTGGGAAAAGATGACTGGCCTGCTGGCGGCACAGAAGCCCTGGTGGGAGCCCGGCTCCAGCTCCGGTTATCACGGTCTGACCCAGGGTTACCTGATCGGGGAACTGGTACGTCGAATCACCGGTAAAACTCTCGGTGAGTTCACGCACGATGAAATTGCCGGCCCGCTGGGTGCTGACTTTCACATCGGGGCGCCGGATGAGGTGCTGCCTCGAATCTGCGACCTGATTATCCCGGGTGATACCACATCTAATAATGACCTGCTTGATGACGACCCGGATTCTGTTAGCCGGAAAACCTTTCGTTCGCCGAGGGCGCAGGCTGAAGCAGCGAACACACTGGCCTGGCGCAAGGCTGAGATACCGGCTGCGAACGGCCAGGGTAATGCGCGCTCTCTGGTCCGTATCCAGACGCCGCTGGCAAACGAGGGTGATGCCTTTGGTGTAAAGCTTGTGAGCGCGGATACGGCAAGATCCATCATGAAGCAGCGCATAGCCGGTAAAGACCTAGTGCTGAAAATGCCCCTGGCGTTTGGCCTGGGCTTTGGACTCAATACCTTTGACGGCCAGATGGGCCCAATTCCGCTCACGCCGAATCCGAATTCCTGTTTCTGGGCAGGGTGGGGTGGTTCCTCTGTCGTGATTGACCAGGACGCTCACATCGTCACGGCTTATGCTATGAACAGGATGTTCCCGAGCCTGATGGGTGACACTCGCTCGTACCTGATACGCCAGAAATTTTACGAGGGCTTCACCGCTTGACCGAGTTTATTGTCCGGGCCAGGGCTGCGCCGGCGGATCCTGATCGCTTCCTTTCCCAGGTTGGCCAGGGACTTGGCGTGGAATACCTGGCTGATATCGTCAGGCACTCGCTGTTTGTCAGCCAGGGGCACCGGGAAGACGTGACGGTGAGCCTGGTCCTTGAAAAAAGCCAGGATTTCTCACGCGTGGTGTCGATTTCCGGAGCCAGCCTTGGCTCGCTTGATGACATTCATGAGGCTGCCCTGCTGAAGGCGATTGCTGACGCACTTCGGGCAGGGAGTGTGCTTAAAAAGCATGAAACCCGAACGGATGACCGGGGCATCAGCGTCACAGCCAAGAGTTTTGAACAGTTGGTACGGGAACGGGCGGAGGCAGGTACGGTGTTCCTACTTGATCCGGATGGTGATGATGTGCGTAAAGAAGAAGTTCTCAGTGAACTGGCAGAAGCGGTGTTTGTCATGACGGACCATACGCCGATGCCGAAAAACACCTATAAATCGATGCGGCGGCAGGGTGTAAAGAAGCTGTCCCTGGGTCCTGGGATGCTGCACACGGCACAATGCGTGAGCATTTTGTTGAATGAGCTGGATCGATTAAGGAATAATCCTCCCCTTTTGAACGATTAAACGATTAGAGAGAGTCATATGACGGATACGGTCAAATCAATAGCAATTCTGGGTGGCACCGGAGACCTGGGCGGCGGTCTCGCACGCCAGTGGTCACGCGCGGGTTATCAAATCCTGATTGGTTCGCGAACCCTTGAAAAAGGCCAGGCTGCTGCCAAAGCGCTGCTGGACGAGTTCCCGGACCTTAATGTCACCGGTCATGAAAACCTTGAAGCTGCTACCGCAGCAGACCTGGTTGTACTTACCGTTCCGTTTGAGCATCAGCTCAGCACGCTGGAGACTGTGAAGCCCGGTCTGATCGGCAAGATTCTGATCGACGTGACAGTGCCCCTAGTACCCCCCAAGGTTGGTACGGTGCAGCTGCCCGAGTCCGGCAGTGCGGCGGTCCAGGCACAGAACTTTCTCGGTGACGAGGTCCAGGTGGTTTCTGCATTCCAGAACGTGGGCGCCATGCACCTGCAGGAAGACCATTCCATTGAATGTGATGTGCTTGTGACCGGGAACAAGCGCGCGGCTCGCGACACCGTGATTGAACTGGTAAAAGCTGTAGGCCTCAAAGGCTGGCACGCTGGACCGCTCGCCAACGCTGCTGCAGCGGAAGCCCTGACCTCAGTGCTCATTACCATTAACCGCCACCATGGCGTGGAAGGTAGCGGTATCGTGATTACGGGTGAGCCTACCAAGTAGCAGCGCTTGCTGCAGGAAGTGATATGAAGCTGACTTATTTCGGCGTCGAGAACATCCCCATGGTTGAACCAGGGGATGACCTGGTGGAGCTGATCGACACGGCTCTCGCCTCCATGGGTGAGAGCCTCCAGGAAAACGATGTGGTTGTGATTGCACAGAAAATCATTTCCAAGGCTGAAAACCGGTACCTGGATCTTCGAACCGTGGAGCCGGGTGAAGATGCCATCAGGCTGGCAGAAGAAGTGGACAAAGACCCACGTAAGGTTCAGGCCATACTGGATGAATCCAACGAGGTGGTCAGGGCGCGACCTGGCGTCCTCATCGTTGAGCAGAAAGGCGGGTTCGTGCAGGCGAATGCGGGTATTGACCAGTCCAATATCAAGCAGGGTGACGGTGCCCCCGATGAACTCTGCCTGCTGTTGCCCGTTGATTCTGATGCCAGTGCGCAGAGACTTCGTGAAGTTATCAAAGAGCGCCATGACGTTAATGTTGGTGTCATCATCAATGATTCTCTTGGCCGGGCCTGGCGAATGGGTACGCTCGGTCTCGCTATTGGTGTGGCTGGATTTACCGCGCTTGAGGACTATATCGGTGGGCATGATATCTATGGCCGCGAACTGCAGGTGACGCAGGTCGGTGCTGCAGACGAGATGGCTGCCGGAGCCTCACTGGTGATGGGCCAGACAACTGAAAAAACACCGGTCGTTATTGTTCGTGGTTACGTGCCTGTTGAACCGGAAGACGAGTCCCGGCGAGGTGTCAAACCACTGATTCGGCCTCGCGAACTGGATATGTTCCGCTAGTGACTGTTCCCATTGGCAACCGCTATATCGCACTGAGCGGTGGCGTAGGTGGTGCAAAACTCGTTCTTGGCCTGTCGAAACTCCTGAAACCGGAACAACTGACGGTGGTCGCGAACACTGGTGATGACTTCGAACATCTTGGTCTTTCCATCTGTCCCGATATCGACACCGTTCTTTACACACTTGCAGACTGGAACAACAAGGAACTGGGCTGGGGCCAGGAAGGTGAGTCCTGGAACTTTCTTGATGCCCTGAAACGGCTGGACGGAGAGAGCTGGTTCAACCTGGGCGATCGGGATATGGCAACCCATATCACCCGAACCGAAAAACTGCGCAAAGGTGCTTCCCTTTCCGAGGTCATCGAGTTCCTCTGCCAGCGCATGGGAATCGAACACCCGGTGGTGCCGATGACCGATGACC
>JADHNI010000040.1 GCA_016779585.1 Pseudomonadales bacterium | reverse complement strand
TGAGCCGGGGGCCGTCGCGGCTGCCCGGGAAGCACTCAAACTCACCTTCTTTCACTGGGGTATCCACGCCTGGGCGATGTACGCCATCGTTGCCCTGATACTTGCTTACTTCGGCTATCGACACGGACTGCCGCTGACCATTCGTTCCGCGCTCTACCCGGTGTTTGGTGACCGGATTTACGGTCCACTCGGCGCTTTCGTCGACGTCTTTGCAATTCTAAGCACCATTACCGGTGTTGCCACCTCGCTAGGTTTCGGCGTGCTGCAGATAAACTCGGGACTGAACTATCTTTTCGGGCTCAACGTCAGCACCGGCGTGCAGATGGCATTGATCGTAGGCACCACCATCATCGCCACCGGTTCGGTGGTGATGGGCCTGGATGCCGGCATCAAGCGGTTGTCAGAAATCAACATCGCGTTTGCGGTGCTGCTTCTCATTGGTGTACTCATCTTTGGCCCCACCGTACTACTGCTTCAGGTTTTTGTGCAGAACACCGGCGACTATCTTGCCGATCTTGTCGGCAAAACGTTCAACCTTTACGCGTATACACCCACAGAATGGCTGGGGGGCTGGACCATCTTCTACTGGGGTTGGTGGCTGTCCTGGTCACCCTTTGTGGGACTCTTCATCGCCCGAATATCGCGAGGCCGCACGATACGAGAATTCGTATTGGGCGCCCTGCTCGGCCCGGCCGCATTTACGCTGCTCTGGATGACAGTGTTCGGCAACAGCGCCATCGAACTCATATTGAACCAGGGCCAGACCAGCCTGGGCACCATGGTCCAGGAAGACCCCTCCATTGCCCTGTTCCAGTTTTTTGAATACCTCCCAGGCACCGAAGTGCTTTCCTTCATTGCCGTCATCATGGTTGTTGTGTTCTTCGTCACCTCGGCGGACTCCGGCGCCATGGTCGTGAACATGCTGGCTTCTCATGGCATGGACAACACGCCCATCTGGCAGCGTGTCTACTGGACCGCCACCATTGGCCTCACCGCGGCCATCCTTCTCCTTGCCGGCGGCCTGCCTTCACTGCAGACAGCAGCCATCGCAACAGCATTACCGTTCTCCTTTGCCCTCCTCTTCGCCATCTGGGGCTTTCTACGCGCATTGCAACAGGACACCGCGAAACAGGATGCGCTGGCGGTGCAAACGGTCGCAGACAGCAAAATCCCCTGGCAGGAACGACTGAACAATCTCTTCCAGTTTCCAACTGAAGGAGCCGTTGCGCGATTTCTGTCAAAAGTTGTTCAGCCAGCCATGGAAGAATTCGCGAGGGAACTTGGCCTGAAAGGGATCGATGCCAACGTCATTTTCGAACCAACGGAAAACACGATCCGCATCGAGGTCTTCCATGGCGACGAAATTGATTTCGTCTACAAGGTTTATGCCGATGAGCGCTCGCTGCCGGGTGATGCTGTCGCGGGGTACGCTTCTGGTAACAACGACACCCCTGATGAAAGCTATTGGCGGGCAGAAGTGCACCTCACCGAAGGCGGCCAGGATTATGACATCATGGGCTGGACTGAAGAGCAGATCGTGAACGACGTGCTTGACCAGTACGAACGCCATCTCAATTTCCTTAACAGCCTGCGCCGCTAATCAAAAATCTGCTAGGTTTATCTCCTGTCTACCCAGAAGGATGAACGGATGCTGCTCGACTACGATCGTATTGACCCTGAACTAAAACCAGCACTGGAAAATTTTCCCGGTTTCGAGATAGACCGCGACAATGTGCTGCAGGTTCGGGCAATGTTGGACGAGATGCGCGTTGACCCGGATGTTGAAGTCCTGAGTGACAAAACTTCGATCTCTACACCAGAGGGTGATATCGACATCTATATCTTCCGCAAAGACGACCGCCCCAACCAGCCCGCCATTCTCTGGATCCACGGCGGCGGCTATATTATGGGTTCTGCCGATGATGCCAAGGCAAAAGTACTCGCCAGCGAGTGTAACTGCACTGTTTTTTCGGTCGAGTATCGGATGGCCCCGGAACACCCCTTCCCTGCCGGACCTGAAGACTGCTACGCGGCGCTGTCATGGTTGATGAAAAACGGCGCAGAGTTGGGCATCGATACTTCCCGCATCGTCCTGGGCGGCGCCAGTGCGGGTGCCGGCATGGCTGCCGGTGTTGCCCTGATGAACCGGGACCGCGACAACTTCCCATTGAAGCTGCAACTGCTGCTCTACCCGATGATCGACAATTTGCACGCAACCGGTTCCGGCGAGATCACCAACCACGCGATCTGGAACCTGCCGACTTCAGTGAACGCCTGGGAAATGTACCTGGACGGCACACCTGATCTTGATGCGTCACCCTATGCCGCAGCGAGCCGGGCAACCGATGTGTCGGGCCTGCCTCCTACCTATATCTGTGTCGGGACAGAGGATCTCTTCAGGGACGAGGATATTGATTACGCTCGTCGGATTTCTGAAGCCGGTGTGCCCTGTGAACTGGCTGTTTTTCCCGGTATGTATCATGCTGGTGAATCCTTTGTGCCAACAGCGGCTGTCAGCCGAAGGATGAACCAGAGTATTTATGCTGCAGCAAAGTCAGCACTGGAATAGTTGTAGACCGACTGGTACATCTCCTTGCTAGACAAGCATCAACATTGGAGTAATATCAGCTAGCCCATTTAATCTGTAAAAGGGATCAAGGAGAGAGCGTGGTTCCATCGGAGGAACAAACTGAAGACCTGATTCTGCAGGAGCAACTTGCAGAGCGTGAGGCCAAATCCCTGACCCAGCGAGCTGCGGTTCTCAGGGTCTATAATTATTACAGTATCGTTCTCGCTTTCTTCCTGATGATCCTGTTTTACGAGGTCCCCGATCAGACATTTGTCGGCACTTTTGAGCCAGGCTGGTTCCAGTCGATTATCCTCGCATATGTCATCCTGAACGTTGCCAGCGGCTTTTACTGCCTGCTGATCAGTGATCCCGCAAAAATCACCACAACTGTCATCATCGGCATCACCATCACCGACCTGGTGTTCCTGACGGCGCTGATGATCACAAGCGGCGGCGTTGAAAGTGGACTCGACAGCCTGCTCATTTTTGCTGCTGCCTTCGGCGGGGTCATGATTCATGGCCAGATCTCGTATCTCTTTCCTTCTTCCGCGCTCATCCTGAGTTTTGCTGCCGCGACCTATACGCGACTGATGGATGTCGAGGAAAGCCTGCACCACTTCTTCGAAGTCGCCATGCTCGGCATTGCGGCCTTCGCGGTAAACGCCCTGCTGCAGTATGTCGCTGACCTACTGAAAAAACAGGAAATGGAAGTTGTCAGCCTGTCCACCCTGGAACGTATGCGTAAAGTGGCCGAGCAGTCACGCAGGGAACTCGAAGAACAATACGATCGATTTAATGTCCTGCTGATTTCAACCAGTGAGGGCGTTCTTGGCCTGAATCGAACGGGCAACATCATTTTTGCCAATCCCAGGGCCTGCGAACTGCTTGCCTGCAAGCAGGAAGACCTGATTAATCGAAGCGTGCAGGAATTCATGCTGAAATCAGAGGATTCCAATGAAGTGCCGGAGATATTCCAGTACCTGGCTGTGGAACCATCCGCCAGTTACGACCCGGAACAATGGCGCACCAACCTGGGTGAGCCTTTCCTCATTGATATCAAGAGTGAGGAAACCTTCAACAAGGCAGGTGAACCTACCGGTGCTGTAATCCTGTTCAAGAACGTCACCGAGGAACGCGCCAAGGAAGAGCAGCTCCAGTACCTGGCCAACCACGATGCCCTGACGGGTTTGCCAAACCGCGCCCACTTCAATGACATCCTAGGTAGCGCCATAACCCGCAATGAACGCACCGATCGAGTCATCGCCATCATGATCGTCGACCTTGATCATTTCACTGTTATCAATGAGCGTCTTGGTCAGCAGACGGGTGATGAAATCCTGAAGGAGATGGCCAATCGCCTGACCGGCGCAGTCAGGCCAGGGGACCTTGTGGCACGCATGGGCGGCGATCAGTTTGCCGTTATGCTGGTTGACCTGGACCTGGCAGAAAATGCATCACTTGTGGCAGAGAAAATCATTCGTGAAATCTCCAGCCCACTCAATATGGATCCTGAAAAAGGACCGCTGGTTGTTTCCACCAGTATCGGTATCGCCGTAACCGGCCAGGATGCCAATGCAACCGATGAGCTGCTGGCAAAAGCCGTATCAGCCGTGGAAAGCGCCAAGGCAGAAGGCAGGAACCAGTACCGCTTCTTCGAATCCGGCATGCAGCAGAAAGCGGAAGAAAAGAAACGCATCCAGATGCTGCTACAGACGGCTGTCGACAACCAGGAATTCAGGCTGATGTACCAGCCGATCGTCGACATCAAGAAAGGACGCATTGCCTCCTCCGAGGCCCTGATCCGCTGGTTCCCGAAAGAAGGTGACCCGATACGGCCGGATATTTTCATTCCCATCGCGGAAGAATCAGGTCAGATCAACACCATTGGTTCCTGGGTACTGGAAACCGTCTCGCAACAGGCGAAACAATGGACGGACAATGTCGGTGAGAGTCCCGCCATCGCCATCAATGTATCGTCCAAGCAGCTGAAGAATGACGAATTCCGCAAGCAGTTCGCCCGTATGCTCGAGACCTACCAGATTCCCGTGCATAAGGTGGAACTGGAACTGACTGAAACCGGCGTCATGGATGATCCTGAAACCTGCCTCGAAGAGCTGGGCAAACTGAAAGAGCTTGGGGTGAGCATCTCCATTGATGACTTTGGCACCGGCTACTCTTCACTCGACTACCTGAGACGTTTGCCACTGGACATCCTGAAGATAGACCAGAGTTTTACCCGTGGTATCGGTGAATCTGAAAACGACGAGAAAATTGTTCGGGTCATGATCCGCATGGCACACGCCATGGGTCTTAAGGTGATATGCGAGGGTGTGGAGACCGTGGAACACCTGAGATTCCTGCAGGCACACGACTGCGACTATGTGCAGGGATACCTGTTCAGCAAACCCCAGGACCCCGAGGACATCACCAACATGATCCTTGGGGAAAACAACGGCACCTACAACATCATGGACGTGCACTAGTCGCTGGAATCATCTCCGGTCTAAAGGAAGTGATTCGTCTCCCTGACAAATTCCATTAACCGCTGCCTGACCCCGGCCTTGCGATGAAACCAGCTTTCGTTCAGGTGGATAAACTTACGGCTTTCGACCGGAACACGGTTATCACGAAAAATTGCACCCACCACACAGGCTTCCAGGCACACGCCACAATTTGTGCAGCGTGCCGGGTCAATAAATGACATCAGGTCTTACGGTTCACTGAAGATGCACTGCTCGGGGCAGACCTCGATACAGCCTTCCCCTTTTACACCAATGCACACATCCGTGACGACGTATGTCATGTCCAGGACCTACAGCGGAGGCTCTGCAATCTTCAGCAGCTGCTTGCCGACGTTCTTGCCTTCAAACAGTCGCAGGAATGTTTTTGGTGTGTTTTCGATGCCTTCCTGGATATCTTCGCCGTGCTTGAGTTCACCGCTGGCAATCCAGGCTGACAAATCCTTGATGGCTTCTGCGGCGCGGTGCATGTAATCGATCACGATGAAGCCCTCCATGCGGCAGCGACGGATCACGAGCTGCATGTAGTTTTTCGGTCCCGGCGGCAGTTCCGCCTCGTTGTACTGTGAAATTCCTCCACAAAGTACGATTCTTCCGTTCTGCGCCATGTTGAGCAGCGCATCATCAAGAATGTCGCCGCCCACGTTATCGAAGAAAACGTTGATGCCTTTAGGACACTCTTCACGCAGACGAGCCATCACATCTTCCGACTTGTAGTCGATCGCTGCATCGTAGCCGAGTTCCTCAGTCAACCACCTGCACTTGGTTTCTCCACCTGCGATGCCAACCACCTTGGAGGCACCCTTGATGCGCGCAACCTGCCCGGCGACCGAACCCGTTGCACCCGCAGCACCGGAGACAACCACCACATCACCCTCTTCCGGCTGCCCGACATCCAGCATGCCGAAGTAAGCCGTGAGTCCGGTGCCGCCCAGGGCACTCAACACGAGATAAGGCGGCACTCCTTCAGGTACCTTGCTCACGGTTCCCATCATGCCGGGCTCACCACTGTTGACCGCGTATTCCTGCCAGCCGAGCTGACCCTGTACAAAATCCCCGGGTGCGAAGTTCGGGTTATTGGATTCAACCACCTGGCCGACCGTACCGGCACGCATCACTTCACCGATCTGCACCGGGGGCACGTAACTTTTCACGTCGTTCAGCCAGCCCCGCATGGCAGGCTCAAAAGCAAAATAGAGATTTCGAACCAGGAATTCGTTGTCACCCAGGTCCGGTACCGGCTCCTCGACGTATTCAAAATCTGATTCTTTTACCATGCCTTGCGGGCGGGACTTCAATCGCCACTGGCCATTCATTCGATTCGACATCTCTTGTTACCTTTGTATAGAAAAATAAAACTTTACCGACGTTAACAAAATCTACACCGCAGAGAAAACGTCATGCCACTCTTCAACGGCTGATTCATGACCATGCACCACCTGGATAGTCACCTGGTTGTAACCCTGCCTCTTCACTTCCTGAAGCCGTTCCACCAACTCTGCCCTGGTGCCACTCATCGACGTTGCACGAACCAGTTCCGGTGTAATGTGCGTTTCCTCCGGGCGGACAAACATCAGGTGCCCACGATGATTCTGCAGGTATTTCGCATCCTCTGGCTGGTACTTATCGCGTTGTTCGAGGTACGCCGCAATGAGATTACTGAGCGGACCTTCAGGCATTGCCTGGCCACCCATGGCGCCCATCTCGTCAGCAAAATTATGAAAGATCACCGCCGTGCCGGGCCCTGCCTGTGCCATGAGCCTTGCATTGTCTTCCTCCTCATTGCCGGTTAATACCGCGCCGAGGAAGAAGAGATTCGATTTCAGCTCTGACGATTGACCCGCTGCCTGCCAGGCAGCCTGCATGGCCTAGAGCGCTTCACCTGTGCCGGTGGCGCCAAAGTTCAACCAGCCAGCGGCAAGCTCTGCTGTCATAGCCTGCCCTTTGGGACCAAACGCCGAGATCCAGAGTGGGATCTCGTCCTCGACATTGATCAGCCCGACTTCCGGATTCAGAAACGGGATCTTTTTCTTCTGCCCCTCAAAGTCCCACTCAACCGTTTCGCCTTTCATCAGCTTCTGCACTCGCTCGATGTAGGTACGGGTCTGTTTCAGGGGAATGGCGCCGAGGCCCATGGTTCGCCGTGCGGTAAATCCGGTGCCCACACCAAAATCGATACGACCGGGTGCCAGCCTGTTCAGGGAAGCAAAGGCGTTTGCCGTGACCGGCTCGATACGATTACTGGGCACCAGGACGCCTGTGCCGAGCCGGATTCGTGACGTCTCGTGCGCTGCCAGCGCCATCCCGATAAACACATCAGGATTCAGTAACTGGGTGTCGTAAAACCAGGCGGTTGAAAAACCAAGCTCTTCCGCCCGCTTCGCCCACTTCCAGGAATCCACTTCCGTGGCAAAAGCGACTGAATACTCCATAGGGGTCTCCCGATCAGGTTGCCGGCCCATTCTATCGCATGATTCAATGACTGCTCGTTCGAATACACAGACTGGCACCATGGAAAGTAAACAGGCCCTCTCCCAGGCGATCCTGGAACAAACAGCGACCAGCAAGCAATTCAGCTTCAAGGGTCTCGACATACCGTGGATGCTGCAACGCTGGGCCACCGAAACCCCGGATAAAACCATGATGATCTGGGAACCGTTCTCCGGCGAGTCGAAATCCTGGAGCTATGCCGGGTTTGCTGAGGAGGCACGCAGATTTTCCCAGGGGCTATCCGAGCGCGGCGTTAAGCAGGGTGATTTTGTCATCATTCATCTCGATAACAGCCCGGAGTTCATGGTTGCCTGGTTTGCCTGTGCCTACCTGGGTGCTGTGGCGGTTTCCACCAACACACGTTGTGTGGCACGCGACCTCGAGTATTTCTCGGATCACACGAGCGCAGTCTGCGCCATCACACAGCCCTGCTACGCGGAAATGATCAGCGATGCCTGCACCGCAGTAAACTTTGTCGCCTGCACGGATAACGACACCGGTGAGCCGGCGGCATTACCAGACCGCGAGCTGGTTGCCTTTACAGACATCTATGCGGACAGCCCGATTGCTCTGCGAGGAGCAGACTGCATGGCAAACCTGTCGGTGCAGTTTACAAGTGGGACAACATCGCGCCCCAAAGCTGTGCTGTGGACCCACGCCAACGGCCTATGGGCTGCAAAGATTGGTACAGCGCACCTGCGACTGCGCCATGAAGATCGGACGTTGATCTTTCTGCCGCTTTTTCACACTAACGCCCAGGGCTGGTCCATGTTGCCAACGATCTGGACTGGCGGGACTTTTGTCCTGCAACCCAGATTCTCAGCGTCACGTTTCTGGGACGTCACCATGAAACACGAACTGACCTGGCTCTCAACGATTCCCTTCACGTTAAAGGCGGTGATGGATCAGCCAGTACCCGACCACGGGTATCGACTCATGGGTATTGGTGCGCACATTCCGGCCTTCGAGCAACACTTCAGGACCAGGATTCTTGGCTGGTGGGGCATGACCGAAACCCTGACCCAGGGCATCGTCTCTGATGTGGATCACCGCGGCGTTATAGCCAGCATGGGGCGTGTCGCCCCGGAGTATGACATCCAGATTCGCCGGGCCGATGGCAACGGGATCGCGAAGCCTGGGGAAAGAGGCCTGCTCTTCATCCGGGGCGTTCGTGGCGTGAGTCTCTTCAAGGAGTACTACCGCAACGACGAGGCAAACGAGAAAGCCTTCGACGAACATGGCTGGTTCGATACCGGCGATATCGTGATGATGGATGAAGACGGCAACCTTTTCTTCAGTGACCGGGACAAGGACATGCTCAAGGTTGGCGCAGAAAATGTCGCTGCCTCCGAAATCGAATCCGTCATCAACCAGACCGGCTGGGTCAGTGAATGTGCAGTCGTCGCACAGAAACACTACATGCTGGACGAAGTCCCTGTCGCCTTTGTGATCCCGCTACCCGGTGCGGCAGAAAACCTTGCGGAACAGATAATCGATCACTGCAAAATCAATCTTGCTGACTTTAAAGTACCCGTTCAGGTCATCCTGGTTGAAGAACTGCCCCGCTCTACCCTGGAAAAAATTGCCAAGGCAGAGCTGAGAAGCCGATTACCTGCCATCGAGGCCTGACCCGGGCTTATGAAAACACAGCCGCTCAAGTTGTTTGTTATCGGTGCAGCCGTGGCTGCACTCATCCTCAACTGGCTGCCCGAGCTGGATGCCGCCGCCGAACACTACCTGGCGGAAGCGATCACCGACAACCTGGTCATCTTTGCCACTGCGCGTTCACTGAACGCAATCATATCGGTCATCCAGTCCATAGAACTCAGCGTGAGCCTCGGTGCTGGTGTTGCCGTCAACCTGGGAGAAGTACTGGACCCGCTGAATGACCTGATAGAGCGGTTTTCCGGTTTTGTGCTGTACGGTCTGGCGGGACTCGGCCTGCAGAAACTGGTGCTGGTGGCGACAAGCAGCCTGATCATGAAAGTCATCACCAGCGTCGCCATCATCGCTGGCCTGCTGGCGTGGCTCATGAAGCCGGGACAGGCCGAGTGGTTGCCTCGACTCGTTATGCTCCTGTTGATCGTCAGGTTCGCCTTTATTGTTGAAGTCGGCATGATTGCCGGCCTCGATAAACTCTACTTCGATGAACAGAAAGCCGAGGCGCACTCTGCCCTTCAGCTGGCCCAGCAAAGCCTGGCGAATCTCCGTGATGAGTACCAGGAGATCGTGGCAAACCAGGGTTTTATCAGTGGCACCTGGGAAGCTGCTGGCTCACTGTTCGGCACGGATGAACAATCGGGCATCACCGAGATTACCGCGAGTGCAGTAGTGGAGTTGATCGTGATTACGCTGGTCAGGGGATTACTGCTTCCAGTGCTGTTTATCTGGTTGCTGGTCTACCTGGCAGGTCGAATAATCAACAACCAGTCGACCCCGGTGATTCCATCAGGCGTCTGAGAGCACCCTGAAACCCTGGCTTCGAAACATCTGCAGCGCGTCCCTGGACAACTCCGTCGAGGTCCTGACAGTCACAGAGTGTGCGCCTGTTGCCAGGGCCTTCTCCACCATGCGGGTCAATAACGCTGAGCCCAGGCCTTCCCCGGCATACTCTGGAAACAGGCCCAACGCCTTGATACGAACCGAACCGGATGCACGCATCAGTTTTGGCTGGCTGACAATTTCACAGCAACCGGCAGGTTCGTCATCACAGAAGACCGCGTAGAACTCACACCGGGGGTCCGTCAGGTAGTTCTGCCATTGCAAAGCACTCCAGCCGGAACGATCCTCATCCTGGTTGGCACCCACACCCTGCCAGAGAAACGCAGCGAACCGGTGCGCGGTAGCACTCAGCCTTTTTGTGGTCATCGACTCATGGGCAAATAGCCTCGGAAAGAATTGATGACGCTTCAGTTCCAGTCTTGTTACTGCCATTTCACTACTGCCATTGTGATCTCCTGTTATGGCTCAGACCTGACGGCGACCGCACGGGTCAGCCGGTCAAGAAATTCCAGCCCCTCGTAGAAACTGGTGACGCGTATTCGTTCATCGCGACCATGGCGTCGATTGTCGTCCATATCCGTAAAGATACCCGAAACACCATAAACCGGGATACCTGCACTGCGAAAGAAGGTGGAATCCGTGGCGCCGGTACTCATGGTCGGCATGACAATCACCCCTGGCCACATGTCTTCTGTGATCTCACGGATAGGTATCATTACTTCATCCTGCAGAGGTGATGCGTCTGAGAAAAGTGAATCCCACTTTGCGGTGATGGTCATTCCCGGCATGTCTGCGATGTCACGTATCGTCTGTTCAACGTCCGCAACCGGTACGCCAGGGAATACCCGGCAGTTAATCGTGGCCGATGCACGTTGCGGCAGCGCGTTCTCGGCATGGCCCGCCAGCACCTGTGTAGCGACGCAGGTGGTGCGGAGCCGGGCGTTGATCGCGGGCTCATTCCTGAAATAGTCGATGGCTGCCTCGCTGGGTGGCTGCTCCAGCAAACCCCGAAGCATGGAAGCCCTTTCTTCTTCCGCAGATTCCGCAACTCCCGCAAAGTAGGCCCGGGTGGTTTCATTGAACCGGACAGGAAACTCATGAGCCTCTATCCGACTGAGAACCCCTGCCAGCTCATAGATGGCATTGTCCTGCCGCGGCAATGAACTGTGTCCTCCACGGTTCGTGATCTCGAGTCGGTAGGACTGGTAGGTTTTCTCGGCAGTCTGGACCGTGTTTGCGATGTACTCGCCGTCCTTGATCAGGCCGCCACCACCTTCATTAAAGACAATACCGGCATCAACCAGCTCTGGATGTTCACGAATGAGGTGCAGCGCACCATTATGTGGTCCGCTTTCTTCATCAGCCGTCAGCGCGAGAATAATATCCCGCCGAAGTGCTGCCTGTTCACGGTGAAGCCTGATGAAGTTGGCAAGATGGATGGCTGCCTCGTTTTTGACATCCAGCGCACCCCTTGCGTAGTAGTAACCGCCCTGTTCCGTGAGGCGTTTCGGATCAACCGACCAGTCCATGGGATTGGCCGCCACCACATCAAGGTGTGCCAGCAGCAGCAGGGGTTTTTCCAAGGGTGACTCAGCGCGGAGTCGGGCCACCAGGTTCCCTTTGCCGCCATGCACGACAACCCTGACATCTGGCTCGGGAACGCCTTCGTCACGAAGTCGACTGGCGAGTCTATTGGCAACCGCAAGCGTGTCTCCGGTTGCATGGGTAGTGTCGCTTTCGATCAGTTCCTTGAACAGCTCAAACGCAAACTGTTCATGGGCGGTTCTTTCGTCCGCGAGCACTCCGCCCGACAGGACCTGCGCCAAAATGAATACAGGAGCGAATAACAGTAGGGTACGCATGACTCAGGACGGGTTCTTGGCATCAAAAGCCGCCTGCTGCTCCGGCGTCGCTTCTTTCTGGTACCTGTCCTTCCATTCTGGATAAGGCATGCCGTAAACAATCTCGCGCGCCTCTTCATAATCCATATCGATTCCTTTATCCTCTGCCGCCGCTCGATACCACTTGCTGAGGCAGTTCCGGCAGAATCCGGCAAGATTCATCAGGTCGATATTCTGTACCTCCGTGTTCTCACGAAGATGATCCACCAGCCGGCGAAAAGCGGCTGCTTCGAGTTCCGTTTGAGTCTGCTGGTCCATAAAGAAATTCCAATGTCATATATTCTGAAGACGGAAACCTTACCCGATAAAGGCAAAAAAGCTAATGCCCCAGGCTAAAACAATGTTCAAGACCGGCCAGCGCTGGATCAGCAGTGCTGAACCGGAACTGGGTATTGGCCAGATTGTCTCCATCGAGCATCGCCTGGTGGCCATCAGCTTTGACCTGACCGGCGAGGTTCGAACCTACGCCAGGGACCAGGCGCCGGTCTCGAGAGTCAGATTTGCACCCGGCGACCAGATCCGAAAGATTGATGGTGTCGAAATCACCGTTTCCCGGGTGACCGAACGGGACGGCATCTTTATCTATCACGGTGTCTATAACGATACTGAAACCGCCATTATCGAAACAGACCTGGACCCCAACGTCACATTCAGCAAACCGCAGGAACGTCTTTTTACACACCAGATAGATGACAACCGCTGGTTCAACCTGCGTTATGAAACGCTGAATCACCAGGCAAGACTGGCCAACCTGCCGATTCGTGGACTACTGGGTCCGAGGGTCGCAAAGATTCCGCACCAGTTCTACATCGCACAGGAAGTCGCAACCCGCTATGCACCCAGGGTGTTACTGGCAGATGAGGTTGGCCTGGGGAAAACCATTGAAGCTGGCCTGATCATGCACCAGCAGCTGCAGACTTCCCGCGCCTCACGCATCCTGGTGATTGTGCCTGCGGCCTTAACATTCCAGTGGTTCGTGGAAATGATTCGCCGGTTTAATCTGCAATTCACGATCCTCGATGAAGAACGCCTGCAGCAGATTGAAGCGGACAACCAGCCGGAAGATCTCGAAGACCTGCCGGATATCGACAATCCTTTCGATGCCCAGCAACTGATGCTCTGCTCGATGGACCTGTTTCTCGATAACCCCGATCGCATAGAGCAGGCTTACGATGCCGAATGGGATCTCATTGTTGTTGATGAGGCCCATCACCTGAAATGGCATGAAGGCGAACCGGGCCCTGACTACCAGGTTGTGGAATTACTCTCTCAACGTAGCAAGGGGCTGCTTCTGCTGACCGCGACCCCGGAACAACTGGGACGCCTCGGCCACTTTAGTCGCCTGCGGTTACTCGACCCCGATCGCTACCATGATTACCAGGAATTCCTGTCCGAGGAACAAGAGTACGAATCCGTCGCCCTGCTTGTACAGGGACTGGATGACCAACCCGCAGAGGTTTACGAGAAAATCAGGGAGAAGCTCGGTGAACATGCTCCTGCTGACGACCATGAACTGGTGCATGCACTGCTCGACCGGCATGGAACAGGTCGAGTCCTGTTCAGGAATGTGCGTGATTCCGTCGAAGGTTTTCGCCAGAGGCAGCTGCACCGGGCCGAGTTACCGGCGGACAAGTTTCCCGAGGGTGATGCGAGCGCATGGAACAGCAAGGATCCACGAGTCCAGTGGTTGCAGGAACTCATCACCGCCACGGAAGACAAGTTCCTCGTCATCTGTTCTCGCGCCGACACCGCCATCGCACTGGATAAACACCTAAGGGACCGGACCACCATCCGATCCGTTGCCTTCCATGAGCACCTGGATCTTGTTGCACGTGACCGGGCAGCCAACTACTTTGCTGACACCGATCGCGGCGCCCAGGTTCTGGTGTGCAGCGAAATCGGCAGCGAAGGACGCAACTTCCAGTTTGCACATCACCTGGTAATGTTCGACCTCCCGGAGAGCCCGGACCTGCTGGAGCAGAGAATCGGCCGTCTGGACCGGATCGGCCAGGTTCGGGACATCGACATTCACGTACCGTTCGCGAAAGGCTCGCAGCAGGAAGCGCGGCTGCGGCTATTTGATGAAGGCCTGGGTGTTTTCTCGCAGCCCAACGCCGCCGCGCAGATGATCTTTGATGAACGCCCGGCAGAACTGGAAGGTGAAGCGCTGCTTGACTGGACCCGACGGGAAAGCGCACGTCGACTGGAGGCCCTGGCCACAGGCAGGGACCGACTACTGGAGTTGAACTCCCACCGTCCGGCTATTTCAGGCGCACTGCTTGAAGAGTTGTCCAATCTTGAAACAGAGAGCACTCTGGAAGAATACATGGAACATTCTTTCGAGATGTTCGGCCTGGAATCGGAAGTACTGAACGACACCACTTTCTCGGTCAAACCTACAGAGGGCATGGTGCGCCATAGTTCCGTCAGTGTCGAAACCCAGGACCGCTTCCGCTACCCGGAACTGCCCGATGAAGGATTAAGCTACACCTATGACCGGGACACGGCACTATCACGGGAAGACGTTCATTTCCTGACCTGGGAAAACCCGCTGGTACAGCAGGCGCTGGATCTCGTCTCCAGCGACGTCACCGGTAACGCGGCTGTGGTCGTTGTGAAACTTGGTGGCGTTCAGGCCGGCACCATGCTGCTGGAAACCCTGCACCAGATCGAGTGTATTGCTCCAGCAGAACTCAATGCAGCCCAGTACCTGCCACCGACAATTGTTCGGTCACTCATGACCCCGAAACTCAAGGATGTTTCAGCGCAGGTAGCATTCAGCACCTGGGATGATCGCCTGGATATACCAAAAGACACTATCGCAAAGATCGTGGCGCAGCAGGAAGACGGCATCAAGAAAATGATTACTTCTGCTGACGCCATAGCCGGCGAAAGGTTTCAACCCATGCAGCAGCAGGCGTTGGCAACCATGCAGGAACAGCTCGGTCGGGAAATTGCGCGCATGCGCGCACTTGCGAGTATCAATCCAAACATCCGCTCAGAAGAGATCGACTTTGTCGAAGCGAGGCGCGCCCGGCTGGAAACGGCCATCAACAATGCCCAGGTTCGACTGGACGCGGTGCGTATCATCATCTCGGCCTGATTCCCGTCGACCGGATCCGTGACAGCCATGCCGGGCCGACCTGCTGCCACTGGTAATCCTTAAGATCTATCGGCGTCGAGTACGCTGCAATGGTATTCGTGAGTATCTCGACCGCTTCTTCCTCATCCCTGTAACGCAGCGCCTCGGGCACATACTCCACATAGCTGAGACCGTTTGGTGTCACCGGCAGGCAGCCGCAGCAGATCCCCTCCATCACAGAGAGCCCCTGGAACTCATGCAAAGCGGTGGACAGCACCACGGCATGCTGACGCAGCAATGACAGGTACTCATCTCGCGACTCCACAAATCCAAGATGTCCCAGGCGCTGGTGTGCGCGGAGCAGCTTAATCGTTTCAGTCATTGCCTGAGGCTGTTCGCGGAACTGTCCACCCACCAGGCTGAGAACAAAATCCTGCTCACGCTCAATCAGCTTTTCAACAATCCCGAGTGATCGCTCCGGGCCTTTGTCATGCTCCCAACGATGATTCCAGATAATCCGAAGCGGTCGTTCGACGGCATTGAATACTGCCTGTTGTTCCAGCCCCAGCGCGACAGTAATCACCGATGACTTGTCCGAGATTTCATTCACGACGCCCGGCGGGACTTCATCCGGCATGCTGGAGAGCAGGCGCGCGGCACCTTCGAGGAAGGTGCGACGATTGAATTCACTGTTGAAGACCACCTCATCCGCAGAAAGCGCTGAGTAGATACTGGTGACCTGGCGCTCCAGGCTGCCTAGCGCCTGCCCCGGGTAAGCAAACTGGTTTTCGTGGAAATACAGGATGACCGGCACATCGCGCATCCAGCGGCTCATGCCACGCAGCGCCGACAGATCGGTCATCGAAGTGGCAATCACTAAATCCCAGCTTTCCGCAATATCGGGATGACGGGCATAACCCAGTGAATTGCCGCGATGGCGCCATGCAAAGTGCCTCGCCGGCAGGGCAATATGCCTGATGCGATAGTCACCCTGCCCCTCGAGCCACGTGCCAAGGTGCTCACGCCAGAAACGGTGGCTCAGGCCATCAAACGGGGACAGTAACAGCAGGTTTTTCATACAAATTTTGGATTACCAGCCTTCAGCACATGAATGGTCCGCCATGGTACCCGCATCACAGAACCTTCTGTAGAATAGCCGCTCGAAATGCAGGGAGTACACATGTCAGGAATCGTTGTTATCGGTGCCGGTCAGGCTGCTGGCCAGGCTGCAGCAAGCCTTCGTCAGGAAGGCTACGAAGGAAAAGTCACCATCCTCGGCGACGAGGCACAGGCCCCCTACCAGCGTCCACCGCTCTCCAAGGCTTACCTGTCAGGGGAGATCGGCATGGACCGCGTCCTGGTGCGACCCGAAAATTTTTATCCGGACAAGGATATCGATCTTAAGACCAACACCACCGTCACCGCGATTGATCGCGACAACAAGACGGTTTCTACGGAATCCGGTGACACCTACGAATACGACAAGCTACTGATCGCGACCGGGTCACGTCCACGCATCCTGAATATTCCTGGCAGCGACCTTGAAGGCATACACTACCTGCGAACCATTGCCGATGTTGATGGTATCCGCGGCGCTATGCAGAGTGCGACGCGACTGTGCATTGTCGGTGGTGGCTATATAGGCCTCGAGGTTGCTGCGGTTGCAAAAAAAGCAGGGCTGGATGTCACCGTGGTGGAAGCGATGGACCGAATCCTGCTGCGCGTTACCACACCGGAGATGAGCGAGTTCTATCACAACCTGCACACCGGGCGCGGCGTGAACATCCTGGTGAACACCGGTGTTGACGGCTTTGAAGGAGAAAACGGCAAAATCACGGCAGTTGTGTGCGGCGATAACAAAGTCGAGGCTGACCTGGTCATCGTCGGTATCGGCATCATCCCTAACGTTGAACTGGCAGAAGCAGCGGGTCTCGAATGCGACAACGGCATCGTGGTGGACGACCACTGCCAGACCTCGGATCCTGACATTTACGCTGCAGGTGACTGCACCAACCACCCGAACCCGATTCTTGATCGACGGCTGCGCCTGGAATCTGTACCCAACGCCATGGGCCAGGCCAGGACCGCCTGCTCCAATATGCTCGGTGGCGACAAGGTTTACTCTGAGGTGCCCTGGTTCTGGAGTGACCAGTATGAACTGAAACTCCAGATGGTGGGTTTCTCGGCTGACGGCGACACTTCCGTTGTCCGCGGCGACAAAGACGCCAACCAGTTCGCTGTCTTCTACCTGAAGGACGGCAAGGTCGTTGCTGTCGACGCGGTGAACAGCCCGAAAGAATTTATGGTCTGCAAGCAGCTTTACGGCAAACCCGCTGACGCTGCTGCACTGGCCGACCCGGAAACCGAACTGAAATCCCTATTGGGTTAAGCTTGTTTTTTTAGGCACGCCGTAAGGAGGTAATGATGCCAACAGTGAAATTTATTGAGTTCAACGGTACCGAGCACACGGTTGACGCGAACAATGGTGAATCCATCATGGTCGCAGCAACCAGTAACCTGGTTCCAGGCATCGATGCGGACTGCGGCGGTGAGTGTTCCTGCGCAACCTGCCACGTACTGATTGATGCTGAATGGCGTGCCAAACTGGAACCTACCACGGATACAGAAGAGTCCATGCTCGACCTCAACCCTGACCGCACAGAAGACTCCCGACTCAGCTGCCAGATCATTGTATCTGACGCGCTCGATGGCATTGTGGTTAACCTGCCGGAATTCCAGTACTAAGGTTCAAGGGCCAGACTTAAGCCCGCTTAATAAAAATAATAAGACCGGGAGGTACCCATGAGTGAAGCGGTACAACTAGACAAAGACCCCTATGCCATTCCCCTGGAAGAGTTTGACGTCAGTGACGCGCGCCTCTTCATGGAAGACAGTCACTGGGGATACTTTGAAAGACTGCGCAAGGAAGACCCGGTTCATTATTGCAAGGACAGCCTGTTCGGCCCCTACTGGTCGATCACCAGGTTCAACGACATCATGGAGATCGAGAAGAACCATGAGGTGTTCTCGTCTGAGGGTGGCATTACCCTGGCGGACCGACCGGCCGATTTCCAGACGGTAAACTTCATCTCGCTGGACCCGCCCCGCCATGATGTTCAGCGCAAGGCGGTGACCGGTGTTGTCGCTCCAATGAACCTTGCCAAGCTTGAGCCCATCATTCGCGAACGAGCCGAGAAGATCCTCGACAGCCTGCCAATTGGGGAAGAATTCAACTGGGTGGATTTGGTGTCCATTGAACTGACCACGCAGATGCTGGCGACGCTCTTCGATTTCCCGTTCGAAGATCGGCGCAAACTGACCTTCTGGTCTGACATGGCAACGGGTGGTGAACTGAACGGTGGACCGATTCCGGAGACGGAACGGCGCGCGGCGCTGCTGGAATGCCTGGAGGTGTTTACCGGGCTCTGGAATGAACGCGTGCATCGTGATCCTTCCGAGGCAATCGATCTCATCACCATGATGGCGCACAATCCGAACACTCAGGACATGGATCCGATGGAGTACCTCGGCAACCTGATCCTGTTAATCGTGGGTGGTAATGACACGACGCGTAACTCAATTTCCGGTGGTGTTTATTTCCTGAACCAGTTCCCGGAAGAGTTTGCGAAAGTTAAGAATGATCACTCTCTAATCCCGACGATGGTGCCGGAAATCATCCGTTACCAGACGCCTCTCGCCTACATGCGTCGTCGCGCGACCCAGGATTACGAAATCCGAGGGAAGACCATCAAGGCGGGCGACAAGGTTGCCATGTGGTACGTGTCAGCGAACCGTGATGATGAGGTCATTGAGAACCCGGACCAGTTCATCATTGACCGCAAGACTCCGCGGCACCATATGTCATTTGGTTTCGGCATTCACCGATGCATGGGTAACCGCCTTGCTGAAATGCAGTTGCGTATTATCTGGGAAGAAATACTCAAGCGATTCGACCACATCGAAGTGACCGGCGAACCTGAACGTGTTCAGTCCAGTTTTGTTAAGGGCTATACCGAACTGAACACCATCCTTCACGCGAAGTAAGTTGTCTGCGTCGTGTCCGGTAGAGACAGGGTTTACTACCGGAAATCCTCCGGCGAGATAGTTGTCGAGAAAGACGGCCGGGAACTGGCCGTCTATCCCTCGACCGAAGCACTCGTCGAAACCCATATCAAGGGAATCCTGGCAAAGGACCATCGTGACCTGGCGCAGGTACGTGACATCATGCGCAAGTACCGACCAGCGGACAGGAAACACTGAAATGCCAACTCGCCTTCGAATATTTCACGAGACCTGCTACGAGTACAACCAGCCTGTCATGCTGGGAAACCATAAATTGCTGGTGCGCCCGAGGGACGGACACGACATCCGCATCGAAGCCTCGAAGCTCAGCATGGACCCTGGCGGGCTCATCAGCTGGCACCGCGACGAACTGGATAACTCAGTCGCACTGGTCACCTTTTCGAATGTTGAAACCACCCGGCTGACTATCACCAGCGAAGTGACCGTGGCGCACTACCTGTCAGAGCGTACCTACATCCCTATCGAGCCTCACGTGGCGAACTATCCCTTTGAATACAACCAGCATGAACGGGACCTGCTCTCGGCCTACTTTTCCGTGAGCGAACAGACCGCGCCGGTTGAGGAATGGATCATCAGCCACACCAGCAACAACAACGATACTCTCTCCCTGTTGCAGCAGCTTTCCAATGCAATTTTCCGGGATTTCACGTACCGGGTGCGGCATGAAGAAGGCGTCCAGTCGCCTGCGGAGACCCTGGCCCTCAGGATGGGCAGCTGCCGCGATTTCGCTTGGCTGTTTGTGATATCGGCGCGGCGTCTTGGGCTGGCAGCCCGTTTTGTCAGCGGCTACTTCCACACGGAAGGTACTTCCCTAGCCGATGGCTCAACGCACGCCTGGGCAGAAATTTACCTGCCGGGCTCCGGCTGGACGGGATTTGACCCGACCGCCAACCGAATCGTGGGCGAAAATCATGTACCGGTGTCGATCGCGATCAACCCGGTGGATATCCCGCCTGTCAGCGGTCAGTTCACCGGGCCATCAAACGTTGCCAGGACCCTTTCGGTCCGGGTGAACGTTAATCAGGTGTAGACGGCATGACCGAAACCTTCATATCTGTGTAACGCGCGGGCGGGCCAAACTGGTGGTAGATGGCGACATCCGCTGCATCCCTGCCGTAAGCGATGGCCACCCGGGCGCCGGACAGATCAGGCTGGGTTGGATCAAACGTGTACCAGCGCCCCCCAACAAATACTTCAAACCAGGCATGCAGGTCCATGGGCACAAGACCAAGAAGATATCCGCAGACGTACCTTGCCGGAATTGAAATGGATCGACACATGGCGATTCCAAGGTGCGCAAGATCCTTGCAGACGCCGTGACCGGCAGCGGAGATTTCGCTGGCTGAACATGGAACGGCACTTGAACCAGGATCATAGATCACGTTTTCCCGAATCCAGTTATTGATGCTGGCTACCTGCGCGTAACCAGGTTCCTGGTCCCCGGCAAGGTTAAGAGCCTGCAGTCCAAATCGATCAGACTCGCAGTAGCGCGAAGGTGTCAGGTACTGCAGGACCTCCTCCGGCAATTCCGGGATTGGGATAAACGGCTCTTTTAGCCCCACATCCATTTCATCAGCAGTGTTTACCCGGGCACTCGTTTCAATGACGAACCCATCAGCCGGTACCGTCAGGCGCTGGTTGAGGTTGCCAAACTGGTCCGTGTACTGGGCAACATCCGTCGGTAAACTGAACTCGTATGTTTCCCGGGACACCCACTGGCTGGCTCCACTTCTCGGCCGAAGCATCAGGATCACCGGCGTGGCGACAACATAATCGAGCTCAAGACGACAACTCGTATCAACCCACATCAGGAATCCTCAAAGGTGATCTCACGGGAATAGCGAGCAGGAAGGTTATACTGTTTACGATGGAATTACACACATGCCTCTGGAGTGAAGTCGCCGCATTCGATTTTGATAAGAGTGACTTCCAGCGATTGCGAGCGGCATTCCCCGATATGACCCTCAAGGTTCACGAGAATGCTGAAAGCTTTCTCTCGTCTGCGGATCACGTTGAGCACCTGCTCACCTGGGAGTTTCCGGAAGACTGGTATTCGAAGTGCCCGAAACTGAAGCAGATTATGACACCCGCTGCCGGGCGTGACTGGATTGCCCCGGACCCAAACGGGAAAGTGAACGTCATACACGGCACATTCCACGGTGAGATCATGGCAGAGTCCATGCTGGGCGCCCTGCTTTACATGAACCACCAGATGCCGTCGATGCAGCGCAACCATGCTTCAAGGGGCTGGGATCGCAACCTGCAGAAAGACGCCAGGCTACTGCGTCACCAGCGGGTGCTCATCATTGGATTCGGTAGTATTGGGCGGGTCTGTGGCCAGCTAATCAGCGGCACAGGCGCAGAGGTCATCGGCGTCAGGCGAACAAATGCGGGAATGGAAAATGGCATGCAGGTTGTCACCACCGACCGTCTTGTCGAACTCCTGCCCACTGCGGATCACGTGGTTCTTGTTCTGCCAGGAGACACCAGTACCGACAACTTCCTGACCACAGACATGATTCGCCTCTGTAAACCCGGCGTTTACCTTTACAACTTTGGCCGCGGCAATGCGCTGACCACCGACACCGTGATGAAAGTTATCGATGAAATTGGCGGCGCCTTCCTGGATGTGACGGACGAGGAACCCCTGCCCGAAGATTCACCGCTCTGGCAGCAGCCAAACGTCATGATCACGCCGCATTCCAGTTGCATCTACCAGGACTACAAAACCTGCTTTGTGGAAGAAGTCATCAGTCGCCTGACATGAACAGCATTGAACTCGAATCAGTTAACAAATTCTTCGGGACACATCACGCTGTCTCAGACATGAGCTTTATCGTTCCGGAAGGTGCGGTTTACGGATTCCTCGGCCCCAATGGCGCAGGCAAGACCAGCACCATTCGCATGATCATGAGTATCCTGTATCCCGACTCCGGTGTACTGCGGGTGCTGGGCGACGAGCAGCCAGAACGGGTGAAAGACCGCCTGGGTTACCTGCCCGAGGAAAAAGGCCTGTACAAGAAAATGAAGGTGAAAGAGATTATCACCTACTTCGGCACCCTGAAGGGTATGGCGCGGCGAGCTGCCGCTACCGCGGCTGACCAGCTGCTGGTCCGCTTTGGCCTGGATGACGCGGCAAACAAGCGCTGTGAAGAGCTTTCCAAGGGTATGGGCCAGAAGGTGCAGATCATCTCCACGCTGATCCATGACCCTGCCCTGGTTATCCTGGACGAACCTTTCTCCGGGCTTGATCCCATCAACGTCGAACTGGTTCGAGACATCATCCTTGACCTGAAGAGACAGGGTAAAACGGTCATTTTCTCCACCCACATCATGGAGCAGGCAGAGCAGATCTGCGACTCGATCCTGCTGATCAACAAGGGTCAGAAACTGATCGACGGCAGGGTGCCGGAGGTTAAAGGCCGGTTTTCCTCAACCCTGCTGATTGAATATGAAGGCGATGCATCGAACCTGCAGCGTAAGGGCATTATCCGCGTGAACAATATGGGTAACTCGGCTGAACTGTCCATCGAGGAAGGTACCGACACCCAGGCTCTGATGCGCGAACTCATGGATGCCGTTACCCTCAAAAGTTTCACCCTGAAAGAGCCCTCACTGCATGAGATTTTCGTGCGCACTGTCGGGGAGTCGGACGCATGAACCGAATGCTGCTGATCGCGTTTCGCGAGTTCCTGGAAAACGTGCGCACCAAGGGGTTCTGGTTCGGCATTCTGATGATGCCTGTGGTCCTGCTGCTGGTCGGGATTGTGCCGATCATTGTCGAGAATACGCGGGTCGCCAAGAGCTTCGCGGTAATCGATGAAACCGGCGTGGTCATGGACGCCGTAAAGCAGGAAATGAGTATCCGTGATTTCCGGTACCTGCTGACGGACTTCAGCAAAGGTGAAGAAGACATGCTGCCGGATTTCCTGGCTGTGTTTTTCCCCGAGGTTCGTGCCCTGAACGAAGACACCCAGGAAAAGATCGTCAATTTCCTTTTCCACGATGGTTATCTGGACACCTCCCTGACTCGACGCCTGACAAATCAGCTCACCCAGCATCGCACAGCCATTATCGAATGGTGGCAAGAGCTGTCCGACGAGGAACGATCACGTTTCTCCGGCAGCATGTCATCCAACTACTTTCGCCTGATGGACGTACGCAATATTGACCAGCTGAACGAGATGATCGAATCCGAGGAACTGTTCGCCTACTTCGTCATCGGCAGGAACGTGGTGGAAGACGGCAGCGGCGCAAAGTATGTCTCCAACAACCTGACCGACAGGGATCTGGAAATCTGGTTCGGCGAACTGGTCAGTCAGTACGTGAGAGACCAGCGACTGTCACACAGCGACATTGATGCGGATATCGCAGACTGGATTAACGAGGCGGTTTCCTTTGAAGGTGTCACCCTGGGCAAAGACGGTGAAACCGAGGAAGTGGATTCGACCGACATAGCAAGGCAGTGGGCGCCGGTGGTGTTCGTCTACTTCCTCTGGATCTCGGTCATGATCAACACTCAGATGCTGATTACCAACACCATCGAGGAAAAATCCAACAAACTGGTAGAGGTGCTGCTGTCGTCAGTATCAGCGATTTCACTGATGGGCGGCAAGATCATCGGTATTGCCGGTACCGGACTGACCATCATCACCGCGTGGCTCATTATGGCGCTTGCCTTCTTTATCGGCCTGCCCCTGGCCGCTGGTATTGAACTGCCCATAGACCTGTCATCGGTCATGGCGGACCCCTGGTTTTTGGGCTCCTTCGTGATGTATTTTCTGCTCGGTTACCTCTTCTATGCAGCACTGCTGGTGGGCCTGGGCTCGCTGTGCAACAACCTGAAAGAGGCCCAGAACCTGATTATGCCCGTGCAGCTGATCCAAATGGTGCCAATCTTCCTGATGATTCCTATTGGCCGCGACCCGAACGGCAGCCTTGCACAGGTGCTTTCTTATATACCGCCGCTGACACCGTTCGTCATGATGAACCGGGCAGCGGGACCACCCTCCACAGAAGAATACGTCATCACGACACTCTTGCTGATCGTCTCGATCATTATCGCTTTCTGGCTCGCGGCCAAGGTTTTCCGCGTGGGCATCCTGATGACCGGAAAACCACCCGGCGTAAAAGAAATTTTCAGGCTGCTCAGAGCGCCGGTGACCAGACGCGCCAGCAACTAATCGTTAATCCTGATATCGGCGACGAAGTTTGCCACTGCCCGGCCAATCTCGTCGCCGGAGTCTTCCTGAATAAAATGCAGTCCTTTAACGGTGACCTCACTCTGGTTCGGCCAGGTTCTGCAGTACTCGAGCAAGGGGCCTGTCAAAATCGAACCAGGGTCTGCATTGACAAGCAGCTTCGGAACCGGGGACTGTGACAGGTACTCGCCGTATGACTCGACGATCTCAACCACCTCAAGCGGCTCACCTTCGATGGGTATCTGCCTGGGCCAGGTAAGTGTCGGGCGACGATCTTCGCCGGGATTCTCAAAGGGTGCTCGATAAACCGCCATCTCCTCCTCCGTCAGGTCACGAATGATGGAATTAGGCAGTACAGCCTCGATAAAGAGATTTTTATCCAGGATCATTTCTTCACCCGCTTCTGAACGAAAACCCTGGAAAATACCGCGGGCATTCTCGGGCCACTCATTCCAGGTGAGTGGCTTCACGATGGCTTCCATGTAGGCAATACCCTGGATTGCTTCTTGGTGCCGGCAGCACCAGTCAAAACCGAGCGCCGAGCCCCAGTCATGAATGACAAAGATGATATTGTTCGTCACGTCCAGCTGGTAGAGCAGTTCATCGAGGTAGTTACGATGTTCATTAAAGGTATAACGACCCGGGCCACTGGCATCGAGCTTTTCAGAGTCACCCATACCGATCAGGTCTGGCGCAATGCACCTTCCCTGTGCTGTCAGGTGGGGTATCACGTGGCGCCAGAGATACGAGGACGTCGGGTTACCATGCAGGAAAACAATAGGGTCACCCTCGCCTTCATCGATGTAGGCCATCTTCTTGCCCAGCACTTCAACATGCTTCTTCCCGAACGCCATCCAGACCTCTGCTCACTGTGAAAGGGTTTACGATAACACTATAATCGCCACCCTTTTCCTGACCACAGACCGTCATGTCGCTCTATATCAGCCAGCAGAATGTCCGGGACGCATATGGGCGTATACGCCCCCATGTGCAGAACACACCGCTGGTTAAATCCATGACGCTCTCCGGGCTCACGGGTACCAACGCCCTGTTCAAGCTGGAGAACCTGCAGATGACGGGTTCATTCAAGGAGCGCGGTGCCGTCAATAAGCTGCTGACTCTCCGCGAGGAAGAAAAGAGCGTCGGCGTCATTGCTGCCAGCGCAGGTAACCATGCCCAGGCGCTGGCTTACCACGCCAACCGTCTCGGTATCTCGGTCAAGATTGTCATGCCGCGGTACAGCCCTATCGTAAAGATCAAATCGACAGAGCACTGGGGCGCTGAGGTCATTCTCGCCGGCGATACGTTTGATGATGCCATGGCACATTCACGGGAAATCGTCGAACAGGAAGGTCGCGTTTACATTCACCCGTTCGATGATCCTCTGATTGCCGCGGGCCAGGGAACCGTCGGCATTGAACTTCTGGAGAGTGAATACGGTGATGAGATCGATGCCGTACTGGTACCCGTCGGAGGTGGTGGCCTCATTGCCGGTATCGCTGCCTATATCAAAAGCGTCAGATCCGATATCACCCTGATAGGCGTTGAAGAGTCCACTTGTGATGCCATGCACCAGGCGCTGCAGGCGGGGACTCCAACACTCGTCAATGCAGCACCGGTGATTGCAGACGGTATCGCTGTAGGGGAAGTGGCCAGTGACAACCTGAAAGTTGTTAACGCCTGCGTCGATGAAGTCGTCAGTGTCACCAGCGATGAAATCGCCAACGCCATCATGCTGATGCTGGAGATAGAAAAGCTGGTGGTGGAAGGTTCCGCAGCAACCCCTTTGGCTGCCCTGCTGAACAATCGCCTGCCGCAACTGAAGGGAAAAAACGTCGTCTCCATCGTCTCTGGTGGCAACATTGATGTAAACCTGTTGTCGCGCATCATTGACCAGGGCCTGGCCTTCGATGGGCGCGTTGCCCGCATCCAGACCGTGGTCCAGGATCGTCCGGGCAATCTGGAGCAGTTACTCACAACCTTCAGGCACCGGGGTGCCAACGTGCTGGAAGTTCACCACCACCGGCTTTCTCCTACTGCGCCCATAGGCCAGGTGGGTGTCACGGTTACGGTTGAGACCCGGGATCGCACGCACCAGGAAGACATCATCAGGGCGCTGCAGGAAAGCAACTACCCTATCTTGTAGTATTTGAGAGGCTTTAGTGGGGTGCGGAAACGATAAAGCGGACCTTGTCGAACTGCAGTTTGTCGCCATCTTTTAGTTCAACCTCATCCACTTTTTCTGCATTAACCCAGGTGCCATTCACAGAACCCAGGTCGCGGATGACCAGCTTGTCACCCTGGAGTTCCAGTTCCGCGTGCTTGCGTGACAGACCCGGCTCAAGAATGGAAATATCACAGTCGAGGGCCCTGCCAATTTCAATGCGTTCAACAACAGGAATCACCTGGCCTTTTTCAGGACCGGTGTCTGCCACCAGCGACCAGCTGCTGCTGCCAACCTCAATCAGTGCGGTGCCTGAAAGCACCAGCGTCTTGCCACCGCCGGCAGGATCTTCTTCAACCACTTCCAAATCCACGCCGCCGACAGTAATAACATCGCCCGCGCGCGGGTTGGTCGGTCCGGAGATCTTATCTCCGTTTACAAAGGTGCCCGCTGGCGTGTTGATGTCGGTGATGCTGACGTTGTCACCGTCGACCTGGATGTCTGCATGAAAGCCGTTAACGCCATCCTTGTCGATCACGATATCGTTAACTGAACCCTGCCCGATGGTTTTGCCGGGAGGCATCAGTTCGACAGGATCACCGCTGCCGTCCTTGTACTGTATCTTTAGCATGGTCCACGACCTTTTCTAACGCAATTTCAAGGAGTTAGTGACGCTAGTTCACTTAGATTAGAGCCACGCTCCTGATTTGTACAGTCAAAGCCTTCTGCTAGACTCAAGGCATGCTAAACAGGCTGCAACAGTACTGGTTCCGTTTCAGGAGCCACCTCTGGGAAGAGTACCGGACTCTCTTCTTTTTCCTGGCCGTCATGGTGCTGTTTCGCTCGGCCGTCGCGGACTGGAACCAGGTGCCTACCGGATCCATGAAGCCCACGATTCTGGAAGGTGACCGAGTGGTCGTAAACAAACTGGCGTATGACCTGAAAGTGCCGTTTACCAGCTGGGAAGTGGGACGCTGGGCTGACCCGATACTGGGCGAAATTGTCACCTTCTATTCCCCGGCTGACGATCGCCTGCTGATCAAGCGTGTCATCGGCACACCAGGTGACACCATTGCCATGAGAAACAACCAGCTGTTCATTAACGATGAACCCGCCACCTACGGCGAGTTGGATCAGGAAATTGTTCGCCAGCTGGATCTTTACCAGAGACATAGCCATTCTTTCTTCGTTGAGCAGTATGGCAGCCACAGATACCCGGTGATGTTGAAACCGGCAGAACCGAATCACTACAACAGCTTTGGTCCGCTACAGGTACCTGAAGACCACTACCTGATGCTCGGTGATAACCGGGACAGCAGCCTCGACTCACGTGCCATTGGCCTTGTGCCGCGTGAACGGATCACCGGCCGCGCTCATACGGTAGCATTCTCAGTGGATTATGAAGCCTATTACCTGCCGCGAATGGACAGGTTCATTCACCCTTTGGCTTACGAGTAGATTCCTCGTCTTCTTCGGAAGGCACCTCAAGACTGGAAAGGAATGGCGATGAATCCCGGCGAAAAAGCCGGACCAGTGGCGCCAGCAGCAGGCCAATCGCGATCATCCCGCCCACAAACACAAACGAAAACAGGAACAACACCCAGACCACGTCAGCCTCGACGTTGAAAAAGCGCACAGCCACCCAGACAAACGCCCCCGCGAAGCAGGAACCTGAAACAAATCGCCTAACAAGTGGATCTTTAAACATCTTCGGGGACAGTTTACTTCGTTCTCGTATTGGGGACAGTTTACTTCGTTCTCGTATTGGGGACAGTTTACTTGAGGCCAAAGAGGTAAACTGTCCCCGTTCTGACAATGAGGATTTCCCATGCCACTTGATCCTGCCTACCAGGCAATGCTGAAACAGCTCGCCGCTGTTGATGGCCCATCCATGGTTGACGTTCCGCCACAGGAGGCAAGAGAAATGTATCGCGCAATGCAGAGCATGCTGCCGCACCACGAAGTCGCCGAGACGGAAGATGCCGATGCCGATGGAGTGCCGGTCAGGATTTATAGGGCGTCTGAAGAACAGGCGCCCTGCATTGTATTCTTCCATGGCGGCGGCTGGGTCATCGGTGACCTGGACACGCACGATTCCATATGCCGCCAGCTCGCCAACGAGACCGGTTACACAGTCGTTGCGGTGCATTATCGCCTGGCACCGGAACATCCATTCCCGGCTGCGATTGATGACTGCTATGCAGCTCTGCGCTGGGTGCAGAACAACGCTGACAAACTCAACATCAAGGGCGATCGCATTGCCGTTGCCGGAGACAGTGCCGGTGGCAACCTGGCAGCCACGGTCAGCATCAGGGCGAGAGACGAAGGTACCCACGGCATCAGTTTCCAGCTGCTCATCTATCCCGTCACGGATTTCAGTTTCGAAACTGGCTCCTACTCAGAAAATGCCGATGGATATCTGCTAACCATGGAGGGCATGCGCTGGTTCTGGAATCATTACATCGGCCACGACGAATCGCTCGGGTCTCATCCACTGGCATCGCCATTGCAGGCAGATGACCTGTCCAACCTGCCACCCGCACTGGTCATAACGGCCGAGTTTGATCCACTTCGCGATGAAGGTGAGGCTTACGGTGAGCGCCTGAAAGAGGCCGGGGTTAAAACCGAGGTGCAGCGATATGATGGTCTCATTCACGGTTTCTTCGGGCAGACCGACCTCACTCAGGGCGCTAAAGACGCCATGTCATCAGCGGCCCTCGCTCTCAGGGAAGTCCTTGGCTGATCTCAAAGAACTTTCGGGGACAGTTTACTTTGAACACCGAAGTAAACTGTCCCTCTTGATGGTGAGAAGTAAACTGTCCCCGCTAATTTTTGATGTCGAGCAGTTCGACCTCGAAGATCAGCAGGGAGTTGGGCGGATTTTTGCCGACGCTGCCGGCACCATACGCCAGGTCCGGGTGCAGGAACAGCCGATACTTGTCCCCCACACTCATCAGCTGAAGGCCTTCAGTCCAGCCTGGAATCACCTGCTGTAAACCAAACTCTGCGGGGTTCTCGCGAGACTCATCAAAGACAGTGCCATCGAGCAGCATGCCCTTGTAATTAACCACCACGCGGCTCAGCGCCTTGGCGGTGGGTCCTTCTTTTTCCGTAATTACCTCGTACTGAAGCCCTGAGGGCGTGGACTTGACGCCTTCCTTGCGAAGGTTCTGCACCAGGAATTCTGAAGCAGCGGTGAGATTCACTTGTGACTGGGCTGCCTGCGCTTCCTGGGCCTGTTGTTGCTCTACCAGGCGCGCCGCACGCACTTCTTCCTGGAGCCGCTGGATTTCGGCAATCACGCGCTGGCGCTGTTCGTTGTCGAGGTCCGGCATACTGCTGGCCAGGGAATCACGAAGCCCCTGGATCAGACGGTCTGTATCCACATAGGGCTGCCGCCATCTTTCAGCATGTTGCCGAACGAGTAACCGTAGAAGTAGCCCATTTCCTGCAGCAGTTGCTACTGGCTCACTTCCTCTACGGCGTTAGATTCTTCTGAATGGACGGCACAAGAAATCACCGAAAAAAAGATCGCCAAGCTATTCATTAATATAGATTTATACATCACTTAAATCGTCCTTGAGCGGCGCAACCGCTGATTATCGCACAATTACGCAGGAAAACCGCAGAAAGCCTGAAAATACGTCAGATTACCTGTAACAAACGGCCCTAACACCTTGAAGAAATTAACCTTTCGCATCTAAACTGCGAGGTGTGAATCGATCAGGTGAACGGCTGGCTCGACGAGCTGCCAGAACTTTATACCCAGGGATACAGACTAATCCTATGGTGTCTTCCCGGAGCAGCCACCTCTGCGTCTAATAATAAGAGTCGTTGTAATGAAAAAATTTGTATCCCGTTTCTTTTCCACAATCTTTTACGCCTGCCTGCTCATCTCGGCCAGTGCCAACGCGGTTGTTGAAGAACGCACACAGTTACCCCTGCACCCCATGCCGGTGCATACAACCACCACCCAGAATATTGTGGATGCACTGGCCTCTCGCCACTATGTGCCCTCCCGTCTGGACGACAACCTGTCATCCCGGATCCTGGATACCTACATTAACGACCTGGATCCCAGCAAAAGCTATTTCCTGAAGAGCGATATCGATGAGTTCGAAAAGTATCGCTACGAGCTGGACGAGGCATTGAAGCGAGGCAACCTCAACCCGGCGTTCGACATCTTCAACCGTTACCATGTGCGGGTAATCAGCCGGTTTGAGAAGGTTCTGGCGATGCTGGATGAGGGAATCGAGCTGTTCGACTTCACCAAGCAGGAAGAGCTGCTCGTGAATCGCGAGGAAGCACCCTGGGCCACGACCGAAGCCGAACTGGATGAACTCTGGCGCAAGCGTGTTAAAGATGCCGTGCTCAATCTGAAACTGACAGACAAGGAACCAGAAAAAATCAAGGAGCTGCTGGTCAAACGGTTCACCAACCGTCTCTCCCGCTCTCGCCAGACCAACAGCGAAGACGTGTATCAGCTGTACATGAATTCATTCACCAAGACCTACGACCCACACACCCAGTATTTTTCACCGCGGACATCCGAGAACTTTAATATCAACATGAGCCTGTCCCTCGAAGGTATCGGCGCGGTACTGCAGCTGGAGGATGAATACACCAAGGTCGTGTCACTGGTTCCGGCAGGTCCAGCTGACAAGGCTGGTGTCCTCAAACCTAATGACAAGATCATAGCGGTCGGCCAGGGTGAAGATGGCGACATGGTGGATGTGATCGGCTGGCGCCTCGACGAGGTTGTGCAACTGATTCGCGGCCGCAAGGATACTGTGGTGAAACTGGATATTATCCCCGCGGCTGACGATGACGGTATACATCGCACCATCAGTATCGTGCGCAATAAAGTGGAACTGGAAGAACAGTCCGCCAAGTCAGAAGTGATCGAGATCGAACAGTTCGGCTCAGTCCACAAGATTGGTGTTATCGACATCCCGACCTTCTACGTTGACTTCAAAGCGCTGCAGAAAGGTGATCGCAACTTCAAGAGTACGACTCGCGATGTAAAGAGACTGATCCAGGAACTACAGGAAGAAGACATTGATGGCATTGTCATTGACCTGCGCGACAACGGCGGTGGTTCACTGCAGGAAGCGAAGATGCTCACTGGCCTGTTCATCGATCGCGGACCCACCGTACAGATTCGAAGCAAGAGCAACCGCGTCGATATCCTGAATGATCGTGACCTCAGCGTGGTCTATGACGGGCCGCTCGCGGTACTGGTGAACAGGCTCAGCGCCTCTGCTTCCGAGATTTTTGCGGGCGCTATCCAGGACTATGAACGCGGCATCATCATCGGCAGCCAGACATTCGGCAAAGGCACCGTGCAATCATTACTACCGCTCAATCGTGGCCAGTTGAAGCTGACCCAGGCGAAGTTTTATCGTATATCCGGAGAAAGCACGCAGGAAAAAGGCATCATTCCCGACATTCTCTACCCTTCCAGCTATGATCCCGAATCCATTGGCGAAAGCACGCTCGAAGAACCGCTCCCCTGGGACAAGATCACGGCAACCAACTATCGCCGCAAGCACCTGATCAACCACCTTGTACCGGAGCTGCGCTCACTGCATGAGGAACGGATTGCCGACAATCCGGAATTCAATTACCTGAAAGAAGCTTTTGCCTACCGCAAGGCGCGCAGCGAAGATGACTATGTCAGCCTGAATAAAGACGAGCGTCTGCAAGAGAAAGAAGAACGCGAAGCTTTCTGGCTGGCACTGGAAAACAAGAAACGCGAGGCACTGGGCCAGGACGTGCTGGCATCCCTGGATGATCTGGATAAAGAGGAAGAGCCAACCGTCGCGAGCACCGAACCTGCACAGGTCGAAGGCAGCACCGGCGGCGCCATTGTCCCGGACAGCAAAGAAGGTGAAGAGCCCGTTCCTGGCAGCGAGATGGCCGGATCCGGTACTTTAGTCCCTGCCGTCGGAGAAGCTGAGGCTGAAGAAGAAAACGAGGAAACTCCCGACCCCTATCTGGTAGAAAGCGGACACATCCTGTTGGATCTCATCTCCCTGGAAGAACGCACTGCCGCTGAGTTGAAGCAGTCACATGGCAGCTAACTGAACAGTTGGCAGGCTCAAATGAATCTGTTTCCCGGCAGCCTGCCTCCTGACACCAGGGAGTATTATTTTTCTGCTGACAAACGCACCATGGTGCGTTTGCTCATTGTAGGCTCGGCTTTACCGCTTTTTCTCGCGCTCTTCGGCCTGGTTACAGGCTTCGACCCCCTCTACGTCGTGTTGTACAACTTCGGTATCGTTTTCCTGGTTGGTCTGGCCACATTCGTGGCCCATCGCATCACCAGCTATCGAACCCTGGACCGATTCAGCTGGGTGATTTTCCTGGTTATGATCCCGGTGTTCCTCTACCTGCGTTACACGGGCATGATGGACGATCAGCGCCACGACACGCTCGCGGTCGATCTGCTGCTGGACTTCGTCATCATCTATATCGGCTATACCGCTTTCCCTTTCAGCCCTGTCGAAAAAATCATCGGCACAACCCTGTTTGCGATTTCGCTGCTGACCCTCTACTCCAATTTCATCCATGTGATCCCGAACGGGGTTGCCGGGATTACCACTGCAGGCATCGCCTACCTCGTGGTCTCACTCATGGGCTTCGCCAGCACCAGCATGATCAACCGAAGCCGGGCCGAGGCTTTCGAGGCACTGCAAAGGGAGAAGTCCGTGAACAAAGACCTGAGCGATGCACTGGATCGCGTAAAGATGCTGAGTGGCATGCTGCCGATCTGTTCCAGCTGCAAGAAAGTCAGGGATGACCAGGGATATTACCAGCAGATCGAACAGTACATCACAGAGCACTCAGAAGCCGAATTTACACACAGTATCTGCCCG
>JADHNI010000039.1 GCA_016779585.1 Pseudomonadales bacterium | reverse complement strand
CCAGTGAAAGAAGGTGAGTTTGAGTGCTTCCCGGGCAGCCGCGACGGTCCCCGGCTCACCAAGTGGTGGTGACAGGAAGTGCATCACGGGTTCAGACACGCCAAAGAACATCAGGCCGATACCCATGCCGGCTGAGAACATCATCGCGAACCAGGAAATGAAGCTGTAATCGGGCTCAATATGGTCGGGCCCGAGTTTAATGTCGCCGTAGCGCGTGACCGAAAAGACCGTGACGCTCACCAGTATGACGGCCACCACCAGCACGTAATACCAGCTGGCGTACCTGACAATGCCATTTTGCAGGGACTGGAAGAATTCACCGGTAGCGTCCGGGGAGACCGCTGCCAGCAGCACCGTGACCAGGAGAAATACTGTCGCGGGATAAAATACCGCAGGGTCGAGAGCTGCCTTGGCGTTCTCAGGCATTGAAAGGACTCCGGAAAAGTTTAGATGAGTAAATAATATATTTTGATGACTAAATGTTTGTTTAGGTGATAAATCTCTGTAAATAAATAATTTGTCTGAGAAAAGTGAAATAAAAACTTTAGTCATCTACAATAAAAAAGCTTTCAACTCGAAACAATATATCAGCCAAAACAAACACGGGGGAGTCCATGTTTCAAAAGAAACGCCTGACAACCGCTGTAGTGACAGCAATTGCTGCTGGCGCAACCACGGTGGCACAGGCAGAGATCGAAGAAGTTGTTGTAACAGCAACCAAGCGCGCCCAGCCCATGCAGGATATTCCTGTGTCGGTCCAGGCAATGAAAGGGGAGACCCTGGAAGAGCTGGGCGTCGACAATTTCGATGAGTATGCCCAGTACCTTTCCAATGTGGTCGTGTCCGGTCGTGGTCCTGGCCAGCGGGAGATGTACATTCGAGGTGCTGCCACCGAGCAGTCCTCGGTCACCATTACCTCGGTACAGGGCTCGGCACCCGCCGTGGCGCTTTACCAGGATGAACAGCCGGTTTCTTTTGCCGGTCGTAACCTGGATGTTTATGCCACTGACCTGGAGCGAATCGAGGTTCTGCCGGGGCCGCAGGGCACCCTGTTTGGTGCCAGTTCCCAGACAGGTACCGTCAGGCTGATTACCAACAAACCCGAGATGGATATTTTCTCGGCAGGATTTGACGTCAAGTACGCCGTGACATCCGGCGGTGAACCCAGTAATGCGGTTACTGCCTACATGAATATTCCACTGACGGATGCCCTGGCAGTTCGAGTCACGGCCTACAATGACCATGCCGGCGGCTGGATCGATAACGAATACGGCACCTATTCCGGCGATATCGAGGTGATGAACCGGAATCAGATTTCCAGTGCGGCTCATATCTGTACCGGTAACCCGCTGGTTGATGACCCGATCGGCGGCAACTGTGGCGGCGTACGCGCAACCATGGCGGTGGCGGAAAACAGTCAGTTGGCTGAAGATGATTTCAACGATACTACATACTCGGGTGCGCGATTTGGTCTCAAGTACCAGATCAACGAAGACTGGGATGTCTTGGTTCAGCACACATCACAGAAGCTGGAGACGGAAGGTGTTTTCGAGTTTGACCCGCACCTCGGTGATGAGGATACGGTTAATCGATTTGCGCCCTCTGAAAATGATGATGAATTCGGGCTGACCACCTGGACCCTGACGGGGCGGATTGCCAACCTGGATGTGGTTTATACCGGCGGTTACCTCGACCGGGATGTTTTCTACATCCAGGATTACACCGGTTATACCAACGGTGGTGGTTACCAGGCCTACTATATCTGTACGGGTGGATATTCGAACGCAACACAGTGTTTTGATCCAACCAAGCAGTACCTGGGCGAAACCACCAACGAAAGAACCACCCATGAATTCCGTATTGCTACAGATCCGGACAAGCGCTGGCGAATTACTGCCGGTGTATTCATCGACGACCAGGAAACAGAGTCTGACGGCGAATTCCAGTACGCTGGTGCAGTAGAAGCCGGATTCAATACCGCTTCAGCACCGGGCACCATCACTAATCCTGCGAATGCAGCGCCTACTGCAGGCAACATCGTGAGTACGGTGGACGGTGTCACTGACCCATTCGGCAGGGGGCCTGCGACGACCTTCGTCAACAGCTTTACCCGCAAGGAAGAACAGATTGCCTATTTTGGTGAACTGGCATTCGATGTTACTGAAGACGTTACCCTGGGAGTCGGCTTCCGTACGTATGACCTGGATTATGAATTCATTGGTTCGACCGGATCATCGTTTGGTTGTAAAGGTTCACCGACACCCTGTGACGGTCAGGGATTTGATAACCGGGTTTCAGAGCGCCTTGAAGCGCTGGGTCGGTATAACAAGTCGGGGAATATCTCTGAGCTGGAAACCTTCTTTAGTCCAGCACAGGCGCAGCTGATTGCTGACGGTGTCGCGGATGGCTCTTTCTTCCTGGAAGGGATGGAAAGTGATGGTGTAATCAACCAGGACGATACGATTTACCGGGCAACAGCCAGCTGGGGTGCAACAGACAACATGATGTTGTTTGCTGCCTACTCAGAGGGATTCCGTCCGCAGACTTCCAACCGGAACGCCGGTCAGCCTTCTGCTAACCAGACAGGTGTGTACCAGGGCTACCTCGTACCAGCCATCGGCAAGACCGACGAGCTGGAAAACTACGAGATCGGTGTAAAAGGTGACTTCTTTGATCGCACGTTGCGCCTGAATGCGACCTGGTATACCTCCGAGATTACCGACCTCCAGATTTCACGGTTTGACCCGGCCAACGTGGCATTCCTGGTATTCATCGAAAATGCCGGTGACGCTGAGATTAATGGTATCGATCTCGATTTCCAGTGGGCGGCAACAGACAACCTCACCATCAGCGGTGCCATGAGCTACGTGGACAATGAGTTGTCGAGCCTGAACCCGGAGCTCAATGAGATTGTGGTACCGGAAGGGTCGCGCCTGCCGTGGACACCGGAGTTTCGCTTCAATGTGCGCGCCCGCTATGACTTCTACCTGGGTGCGCTGGATGCCAACGGATATGTTTCCGGTGCTGTGATTTACACCGTTGATAGCCTGTCAGGATCCACATGTAATGCCTATGCCGTGGAAGATGTCACAAGGCAGGTCTTCGGTTCAGCTTCTGGATTGAAGATCAAGGATGAAGGTGGCTTCTGCGGAACGCCTCTGACAGGGGATGACCTGGCATCAGTGACAGATCCGAGTTTCGTCGGCGTCGACAGCAACGGTGACACGCGTTTCCGGGGCGGTCGTTACGAACAGGAAGACTATTACATGGTGAACTTTGCCGCCGGTTTCGAGAAAGACAACTGGGGTGCAGAACTCTTCATTAATAATGTCTTTGACGAAGAAGCGATGGTCAATGTCAACGCGGTGGACTACACGCCAAGTGTTGGTGTGGTACGCCCCCGTACCATTGGCATCCGACTGTCCTACGACTTTGAGTAGTCGGGGCTAGCTGATATAAAGGGCGGGTTTTTCCCGCCCTTTTTTCGTTATGGAACTCGTCCAGGAACAGGATCTCGCGGAGATCGCACGCAGGCAGATTGAGCAGGGCCGTTTTCTCGAGGCAGAAAATACGGTGCGTGCCGGCCTGACCGGGTTGGAGCTGACCAGCGATCACCTGGATGCGCTGTACACGCTTGCTGTCTCTTTAAGATACCAGTCAAAGTTCTCATCAGCACTGGAAGTTCTGGACCAGCTGCTCTCTATCGATCCGAGATTCGCACGGGCCTATCAGGAAAAAGGACATACGCTGCTGACGATGAACGAACTTTCTGCGTCGCAGGAGGCGTTCGAAAAAGCGGCTGAACTGAACCCGGCGCTGCTGGCCAGTTGGCGGGCGCTCCTGGATCGCTACGATCGAACAAACAATGAGGTGGGCCTGCAGGTCGCGCGCTCTCAGATCCGTTACCTGGAATCCCTGCCGGTTGAGCTGCGTAGTGTCAGTAGTTTCATTCACGAGGGGAAGTTGTACAAAGCTGATCGATTGTGCCGTCACTTCATGAGAGACAACAAGCAACATGTCGAAGGCATGCGCCTGCTGGCGTCGATCGGGGAGCAGCTGGATGTCCTGGCAGATGCCGAGTTCCTGCTCGAGACCAGCCTGGAGCTGGAGCCTGATTACGATCGCTCTCGATATGATTTCGCCAACCTGTTGCTGAAAATGCAGAAGTTTGAAAAAGCGTTGGTACAGACGACCCTGCTGGTTGAAAAATCACCCGATAACCTGGCTTTCCAGTCGCTACATGCCAATGCGCTTTCCGGCGTGGGACGTCATGAACAGGCCATTGATACCTGTAACCACGTAATTGGCCTGTCGGATGGCCAGCAGTCGCTCCACGTAATGCGTGGGCATGCGGAGAAAACGATAGGTCGGTTTGATGACGCGATTCAATCTTACCGTGCAGCCTACGGCATACAGGGTGACTATGGTGATGCTTTCTGGTCTCTGGCGAACACCAAGACCTATACCTTCACTGATGAAGAAATTGAACATATGAAGTGGGCAGAGTCACTGGCGACGATCAGCCGCGATGACCGTATTCATATGTGTTTTGCGCTGGGTAAGGCGCTCGAAGATCGTGGTGACTTCGAGCAGTCGTTCAACTTCTATGAACGCGGCAACGAATTGAAGCGTGAAGACGTGAAACATAAGCCGGCGCACCTGAATATTCGAACCCAGGCGCAGATCGACATCTGCAGCCGTGGCCTTTTTGAAGAACGACAGGGCGTTGGTTGTGATGCCCCGGACCCCATTTTTATTCTTGGCCTGCCGAGGGCCGGTTCAACGTTGCTCGAGCAGATACTGGCGTCTCACTCCCAGGTCGATGGCACCATGGAATTGCCTAACATTATTGCTCTGGCGCAACGATTGAGAGGTTCTGCCTACCTTGTGGAAGAGCAGGGCGATGAGCCGCGATACCCGAAAATCCTGGAAGAGCTGGAGCCTGCCTATTTCGCCCGTTTTGGTGAACAGTTCATAGAGCAGACGAGAGTCTATCGCCAGGATGCGCCATTTTTTATCGACAAGAACCCCAACAATTTCTTTCACATTGGCTTAATCAGGTTGATCCTGCCGAATGCGAAAGTCATCGATGCGCGCAGGCATCCCATGTCCTGCTGTTTCAATGGCTTCAAACAGTTGTTTGGTCAGGGGCAGGAGTTTTCATACGGCCTCAGGGAGATCGGAAACTATTACAAGGAATACGTGGAACTGATGGATCACTGGGACCAGGTGTTGCCAGGGTTTGTGCACCGGGTACAACACGAAGAGCTGGTTGATGATCTTGAGGGTGGTGTGCGCAGGCTCCTGGATTTCTGTGGCTTGCCTTTCGAGCAGGCATGCATTGAGTACTACAAGACGGAGCGCAGCGTGCGTACACCCAGTTCCGAGCAGGTCAGGCAACCCATATTCAGGTCCTCACTTGAAGCATGGCGCAACTACGAACCCTGGCTTGCCCCATTGAAAGAGGCACTGGGTCCTGACGTCAGGGCACGATACGAGATTGATCAGATGTGATTGTATCGCACGCACATCGATTCATATTTTTCGCGTTACCAAAAAAGCGACCCAGTCCATTCGTCAGGCCCTGGCTCCCTGCCTCAGTGGTGACGATTGGCAGCAGCACGCTCGATTTGAACAGATTCTGCTACCCGTGCGGGCTCTGGCTGATATCGGCCACGGCCATATTAGCGCTGCCGAGGCGCAGGCCCACCTGCCTGAGGTTATCTTCGATGATTACTTCAAGTTTGCCTTTTCAAGGCACCCTGTCGATCGTTTTTTATCTGCCTGTCATTTCCTGTTTCGCGATGATGCTGATTTCAGCAGGGATCCAATCAGTGTTATGAAAACAGCACTCTCGCGGGAAAGGTTCCGACAACGCATCTTGATCAGGCCACAGTCCGAACTGCTCTGTCTCAAGGGTGAAATTGCCATGGATTTTGTCGGTCGGTATGAAAACCTTGAGAGTGATTTCCATGAGCTGAACCGCAGACTTGGGCTAGCTGCCGGAGGTCTGGCGAGGATTAATGCCTCGGTCGAACAGAAAAGCGAGCCTGATGATGAACTGCAGGCGATGTTAGACCACTTCTATCGCAGTGACTATGAGCTACTGGGTTATGGCGTCTGAAACAGACTTTCCACCAGCGCGGCCCCGTGCAATGCGCTGTATGATGACCGGGTTGGCTCCGACGTCGTTGCTGGCAGTAGTCAGCGCGCGTGGATCGTTGCTGAGTTGGTTAACGAGTGATTTAATCACTGCCCGATAGGAGGCGATGCCGCTGGTGCCCGGGCCATGCTCATACCATACCTGTCGCCAGTCATGCTTGAAGTCTGACAGGATGTCTTCGTAGTGTGCCAGGAGCTCAGGATTGTTAGCAGGTTGCAGGGCGAGGTCCGCCAGCAGGCGGTCTACCAGCGCGTCCAGCTCACCCGGTGCCATGATCGGCGATGTGTTAAATCGTTCTGTTCTGGGTTCATGGTACTGGTTGTCAGGCTTTATCTTTATAGGTTCCATGACTGGTGCCTTCGTCACCATTCTCCAGAACCGTGATGACCCGGACAGGTCGATGACGAGATGCACTCGGGGACTTGATCCTTCATGGGTCACCTTGTGACGACGCCAGGAGTCGAAGATCCAGCATTCGCCGGCTTTCATGTGGACCTTTTGATCACCACACCAGAACGTCACCGCCTGTTCAGTAACAACAGGAATATAGACCCGAACCCGGTTCAGCCAGTGATAGTTAAAGTCAACATGGGTTGAAACTTCTGCACCCGGTTCCAGCCTCATCAACCTTGACCTGCCGAGAATCTCATCGAAAGACGTCATTGCCTGTGAGGCGTAGGGCAATTGCTTGAGGTACGGCGTGGTGCACATGGGGCCGTCGAAATCGTGATTGTCCTGCCCATCACGCGAAATCAACGCAACCGCGCTGTTACCATTCAGGCCGGAAGGGTGTTCCATCCAGGCTGAGTCCGGTAAACCTGCTATCTCTCGAGCCAGGTGATCAGAATCAAAGAGAAACGGTAGCTGAATAAAGGGTTGTCGAAGTCGCAAAGTCTCGCCAAAGGCTATGTGAAGGTCCTATTATCGGTGTAACCGGTTTGAATTTCATGCGGGTATAATCAGTCTATGAGGGACTATGACGACATCCTGGTGGCACTGCGGCGAATCACGAGGGCCATTGACCTTGAGTCCAAGAAACTGGAGAAGGCGACTGGCCTGACAACTTCCCAACTGCTTGTGCTTGATGCGATACATAAGCTGGGAGACCCTTCGCCCAGTGCCATCGCAAGGGAAGTTGTGTTGTCCCAGGCGACGGTGACCAGCCTGCTTGATCGTCTCGCTCGAAATGAGCTGGTTAATCGAACAAAAAGCCAGATTGATAAACGGCAGGTGGCCGTGACCCTGACCGATAAGGGACGCGCTCGAGTCGATAATGCGCCGGAACTGCTGCAGGCCGGATTCCTGAAAGAGTACCGTAAGTTACCGGATTGGCAGCGCAACATGCTGGTGGCATCCCTGCAGCAGATTGCCTACATGATGGATGCCGAAGAACTGGATGCATCACCGGTACTGGATGTCGGTGAACTTCATTCGCATAACACGTAGGATGAAACGTTACAGGTGGCTACTCAAAAGAAATCGTTCAGGGAACCGAAGTAATCCGATGTGGATCAACCGGCTTTTATCCCATGAAGATCGCCCCTGGAAGACCATTCTCCCGTAATCCACCTCACCAACAGGTACACAAATGGCGTATCGATGACGGTAATCACCAGCTTGACCAGGTAGGTGCCAAGCACCAACAAGGGCAACTGGTCATGCGGAATAATCCCGTAGAACGCTATCGTGTAAAAAATTGCGGTGTCGACAAACTGCGACACCATGGTGGAGCCATTGTTGCGTAACCATAACCACCGTTCGCCGGTCACTCGTTTGATTTTCTCAAACACGTATATATCCAGCAGTTGGGCAACAATCGTTGCACATACCGAGGCAATGATCATCCGCTCGGCCTGAGAGAAGATGGCAACGTAGGCTTCGTTCAGCTCCCAGCCGGGCGCCGCAGGTAGCCGGGTACCAATCATGTAGAAGAGGATCGCCACCGCATACATGGAACAACCGAGGTAGACCATCAGGCGGGCTCTTGCGGACCCCCATACTTCTGCGACGGTATCGGTACAGGGGAAGGTGATGGCGTGCATGAAAGCCCCAAAACTGAACGCCAGAATGCCGATACCCGTCCAGTCGAGATCCAGAGGAATCAGCTTCGGTGTCAGGCCCGGGACGATACCCCACGCACCGACATAGACACCCAGGAGGATGTGATATTTGGTTTCAGAGTATTGGGATTCAGATGCGCTCAACCGAAGTACTTGTCCCTGACCTGGTCAAACTCTGAAAGTAGCGCCGCTTTACCCGTCTCATCCTGGAACGAATGTTCGATGGCATTTCGCAGCATCGTCACGATTTCTTGCTGGCTGAAGTCGAACGTTTCGTAAACAACCTCTGCCTCGTTCACCAGGTCCGAGTTGAACATGGGCGGGTCATCCGAATTGAGGCAAACGGGGATGCCAGCGTTCACCAGTGCCGGTAATGAGTGGGCTTCCAGGGATGGAAAAACGCAGAGAAGGAGATTGCTCACCGGGCAGACCGTCAAGAGGATCTGTTTCTCGGCCAGATGCGTCAGCAGCGCTTCATCTTCAATGGCCTGTACACCATGGTCGATCCGCTCCACATGGCAGTTGTTGAGGGCATCCCAGACACTTTCAGCGCCGCCGTCTTCGCCCGCGTGCGCGGTTAACCTGAAACCTTCACTGCTGGCCAGCTCGAAACATGATTTGAGACGACCAGCAGGCCAGCCACGTTCCTGGCAGTCCAGTCCCATGCCAACGATGTCGACGGTTTTCCTGGCGTTAGCTGCGAGCCTGACGTGTTCAAGGGCAATCTCTTCAGGCAATGTTCTATCCAGGTCAACTATGAACGCGGTTTCTACACCGTGCGCCTCTCGGTTTCTTCTCTGACCTTCCGACAGTCCTTCAACAACCGCTTCCCACGGCACTCCTCTTGATGCGACCAGGCCATAGGTCACAAATGTTTCGTGATAACGGATGTTCTGGCGCCTGGCCTCGATGCCATGACGCTCTACCGCATCCGCGTAGTCCTCTGCGGTATTTAGCGTTGAGACTGTTGTGCGAAGGATATCGATGAACTGATCGAGACTTTCGAACTGGTAGTAGCTGGCAGCAGTCGCCTCGTCTGAGAACGGCAGTTCCATGTTGTTTCTTTTCGCCAGCTTAAGCGCAAGGTCGGGATACATGGCACCACCTTCAAGGTGGTTATGTAATTCAACCTTCGGAAGTTCAAATAGACAGGTTTTGAAATCTATTGCAGAGAGCGTTCTGTCGCTCATCAAACTGCCATCCTCGCCTTGATGGCGTCATGGCACTGGTAGTTCACCAGCTTGAAGTCATCCATCACAAAATCATCGATGGATTCCTGGCCGCGGTCTTCGATGTGCAGCTCAGGCAGAGGCAGGGGTTCGCGGGAAATTTGTTCCTTTACCTGGTCAACCGCATCAAGATAGATATGCGCATCACCGATGGTGTGAATGAATTCATGGGCCACAGTGCCTGTCACCCTGGCAACCATGTGCAGCAGCAGGGAATAAGAGGCGATGTTGAACGGCACACCCAGGAACATGTCGGCTGAACGCTGGTACATCTGCAGGGACAGTTTGTTGTCTGCCACATAGAACTGGAAGAAGCTGTGGCAGGGCGGCAGGGCCACCTGGTCGACAGCGGCTTCACCCGGGTTCCAGGCATTCACAATAATGCGCCGGCTTTCCGGGTTGCTTTTAATCAGCTCTATGGCCTCCTGCAGCTGATCGATCTCGCGACCGTCAGTGGTGCGCCAGGCGCGCCACTGGGAGCCGTAGACGCGTCCCATATCGCCGTCACTGACCTCAAGGCCTTTCTTTCTTAAACCAGGGCGCTTGATGTAGTCCTCGTAGTTCGCATCCCAGATCCTGTTGTGCTCGTAGACAGCTTTCAGGTCATTGATGTTGGTTGACCCGGATATGAACCAGAGCAGCTCGGAAGACATCACTTTCCAGGCGAGCTTCTTCGTGGTCACTGCCGGGAAACCGTCTGCCATGTTGTAACGGGCATTGAGACCAAATACGCTGGTCGTGCCAACACCCGTCCTGTCACCACGAACTGTGCCGTTGTCCAGTATGTACTGGAGCTGGTCCAGGTATGCCTGCATCGTTAAGTTCCGATGGCTAGCCGCACTTGCTGTCGCCGCAGTTCAGGCAGGTCATGCAGCCGTCCATGAGAACCATCGCGGTCACGTTGCACTTGCCGCAGAGCTGCGCTCCGGGAGGGTATTCAGCGGTACTTTCCGCCACACCGGGGTCGACGTTATCAGCGTTGGCGCTTTCCAGGGCCGCACGTTTCTCGGCGATCAGCGCCTTGTGGGCTTCGCTGAGTTCTTCGTCCTGGATCAGGCCGATCTTCTTCATGTGGGTTTCAAGCACCTCGCCGATTTCAGCCACGAGAGATGGCATGAAACGACCACCTTTCTTGAAGTAACCACCCTGCGGGTCGAAAACCTGCTTCAGCTCTTCTGCCAGGAACACGGCGTCACCACCCTTGCGGAATACAGCCGAGATAACGCGCGTCAGCGCCAGGATCCACTGGAACTGTTCCATGTTCTTGGAGTTGATGAAGACCTCGAAGGGGTACTCCTGTTCATGCTCCGTTCCTTCATTCAGCACCAGGTTGTTGATGGTGATGTACATCGCATGGTCAGACAGGGGCGTCTTGATCTTGTAGGTGTAGCCTTTCAGTTCGTCAGGTCGTGCAATCTCCTCATGCATTACGACCTTTTCAGGCTTCGCCGGTTGCTCCACGACGTCTTTTTTCTTGATGGAGTAGCCGACAATCTTGTTGTCTATCTTGATGGCCATTTTCGTTTCCGTTTCCTTCGCAGCTACCTCAGAACTTGCCATAGTAGCCTTCCTTCATTGCATCAAAGAGATTCGCGGCTGTGTGCAACTCGCCGTCGTACTCGATCTCTTCATTACCTTTTACTTCTACGACCTGACCGTCTTCCAGTTCAAACTGGTAGACAGTATTTTCCAGGTCTTCTTCCTTCACCAGTACGCCCTGGAATGCTTCGGGGTTGAAGCGGAAGGTTGTACAACCCTTCAGGCCCTGTTCGTAAGCGTACTTGTAAATGTCCTTGAAATCCTCAAAGGGGTATTCCGTGGGTACGTTCGCCGTCTTCGAAATGGATGAATCAATCCATTTCTGGGCAGCAGCCTGTATATCCACGTGCTGGATCGGTGTGATGTCATCAGCCGTGATGAAATAATCCGGGAGTTTTTTCGCTTCATCGTCCGTAAACGGTTCTGCGTCCGGGTTCACCATGGCGCGGTACGCCAGCAGCTCAAATGAGAAAACGTCGACCTTCTCCTTGCTCTTCTTGCCTTCGCGAATCACGTTACGCGAATAGTGGTGTGCAAAACTCGGTTCAATACCGTTACTGGCATTGTTGGCCAGTGACAGGCTGATGGTGCCGGTGGGTGCAATAGAGCTGTGGTGCGTAAATCGGCATCCGGTTTCCGCCATCTGGTCTACCAGGTAGGGATCAACCTCGGCAATACGTTGCATGTAGCGTGAGTACCGGGCATGCAGGACCTTGCCTTTGATCTTGTCACCGACCTTGTAACCGTCTTCCTTCATTTCAGGTCGAAGTCGCAGCATTTCGCCGGTGACTTCGAACTTCTCATTCATGATTTCTGCCGGACCCTTTTCCTTGGCCAGTTCGAGGCCGGTCTTCCAGCCAACCAGCGCCAGCTGCTTGGTTACTTCCTCAGTGAATGCCACGGACTTCTCATCGCCATAGCTCATACCCAGCATGGTGATGGTAGAGCCGAGGCCCAGGTAACCCATCCCGTGGCGACGTTTGCGCTCAATCTCACGCTGCTGTTCGGGCAGCGGCAGACCGTTGATTTCAACCACGTTATCCAGCATGCGGGTGAAAATAGATACAGCCTTGCCGAAGGTTTCCCAGTCAAAGGTCGCTTCGCTGGTGAACGGTTTCTGTACAAATCGGCAGAGATTTACAGAACCCAGCAGGCAGCTGCCGTAAGGCGGCAGGGGCTGCTCGCCGCAGGGGTTGGTGGCGCGGATGTCTTCGCAGAACCAGTTGTTGTTCATCTCGTTGACCTTGTCGATCAGGATGAAACCCGGCTCAGCAAAGTCGTAGGTGGACGCCATGATCAGGTCCCACAGGCGACGCGCCTTGATGACCTTGGAAACACGACAGGCAACCAGGCCCTCGTCGTTGGTGACGTACTTGTTCTTCACGGGGAAGTCACGCCACAGGATTTGTTCGGGGTCATTCAGGTCCAGTTCGTCAGTTTCCAGCTCGGCTTCCGTCAGCGGGAAGGAGAGTGGCCAGTCACTGTCACCGATGACAGCTTCCATAAACTCTTTGGTGATCAGCAGCGACAGGTTGAACTGGCGCAAACGACCGTCTTCGCGCTTGGCCTTGATGAACTCCATGACGTCCGGATGACCAACTTCGAAAGTTGCCATCTGTGCCCCTCGCCTGCCTCCGGCAGAAGACACGGTGAAACAGGTCTTGTCATAGATATCCATGAAAGAAAGCGGACCAGACGTATACGCCCCGGCACCTGAAACATAGGCCCCTTTAGGTCGAAGAGTAGAAAACTCGTAACCGATACCGCAGCCAGCTTTAAGCGTGAGGCCAGCCTCAACATTCTTCTGCAGGATGTCTTCCATGGAGTCATGGATGATGCCCGAAACCGTGCAGTTGATCGTGGACGTTGCCGGCTTGTGCTCCTGGGCCCCGGCGTTTGAGATAATGCGCCCCGCGGGAATCACACCCTGGCGAAGCGCCCAGAGGAACTTCTCATACCATTCTTCCTGCTTGTCTTTATCCTCAACCTCGACGAGTGCCTGGGCGACCCGTTTGTAGGTCGCATCCATGTCCTGGTCGACCATTTCACCTTTTTTGCTTTTGAGGCAGTACTTGTTTTCCCAGATATCGAGGGAGGTTTCCTGAAATTCGATCTCGCCCACGCTGGAGGGGATAGCTGTCAGATCCGGTTTTTTCGCCGTTGAGTCCATGTGTCTCCTTTAAATCTGTGCGTCAGTCACGCACACCAGAGTTATCTCTAAATTCGTCGTTGTTGTTGCTTTTACTTTCTTGAGGGGGCAGGGCGCCTTGACTGCGCATCCCCCGACACTTATTGCCACAATTTTTGGCTACTTTTTGTTGCTACTGTTTGCCACAGTTTGTACACAAACTATCAACAGGTTCTGATAGTCTCCGGACCGCGTTTTCTACTGCTTATCCACAGCTTTTCAACGCTTTTCCCCCGTGTTTTCTTAACGGGAAACTCACAGATCTTTAACAGGCAACGGCCAGATATTGTGCCGCAGGGGTTCATCAAACACAACATATTGTTGTTTTTCGTGTTTTGGACAATGGAGAAATAGTGGAGAATTTAGGGTCAGGTCTTGCAAAATGCTTTACCGTTTCAACTGCTCCAGGAACCCTTTGCAGTGTGAATTTCATGCAGGAAAGCCGTTAAGATCACGTAAACAAAGACAGCTCTGAGGGAGTAAAGATGGCCAGGGTCGAAAACAAGACAGCAATTGTGACAGGAGGAGGCAGCGGACTCGGCGCAGCCTCAAGTGAACTGTTAGCCCGAGAAGGTGCTGCAATTGTCGTAACTGACGTGAACGCTGAGGCGGCAGAACAGACCGCGAACGTCATTCGCCAACGAGGTGGTAAAGCTATCTCGCTTGAACACAACGTCACGGAGCAAGGTCGTTGGCAGGAGGTTGTTGCAGCGACCACCAGTGAATTTGGTGACCTGGATATCCTCGTAAACAATGCTGGTATCTCAGGTACCGGAGGCGGTCCCATGGAGGATGTCGCCTTCGAAGACTGGAAACGGGTCATGGATATCAACCTGGATGCTGTCTTCATCGGCTGCCAGGAGGCCATAAAAGCCATGAAAGTGTCAGGCGGTGGTTCGATCATCAACATTTCTTCGATCATGGGCATTGTTGGCGGCGCTGGTGCGGCTTACAACGCTTCCAAGGGGGGAGTACGGTTGCTGACCAAGTCAGTTGCGGCTTATTGCGGCGCCAACGGCTATAACATCCGGTGCAATTCCATACATCCCGGCTATATCTGGACCCCCATGGTGCGAAACATCGTGCAGTTCGTGGAAGATTTAGCGACGGAGGACGATCTCCGGCGGATGCTGATAGAAAAGCACCCGATTGGTCGCCTTGGCATTCCCGAGGATATTGCGAATGGTGTGCTGTTCCTGTCTTCAGAGGAATCCAGCTTCATGACGGGCAGTGAGCTGGTGATTGATGGCGGTTATACGGCAGTCTAAAAAGCACGGAGGTGAAGCGCCCGCGGGCACAACACCGGCCAAGGTAAGGATCTTTAATAACTGCTCGCGAGCCCGTCGGGGCTACTAGCCATATTATGTAGAAATACTCTTCAGCCGATCTTCGATCTGCAGCAGCGCCCGAAAAACCTCATCCTTTTTCACATCCTCCAGGCAGAACCTTACGCCATGGCACCATTCTCCGGAAGAAGCCTGCTGCCGCGAGATTACCTCAGCCTTCAGGTCGTTCAAGTCGATGTCATCAACTTCTATATCGATCAGCAGCTTCTCACCGGGTTCCAGCTTCTGGGGGCAGTCAAACTGCATACCCGTGCGTGAAAAATTCATGCATTCGGCGTTGGGATTAGGCCTGATCAGCCCACGAATGCCAGGGCGGGATATGTCGACACTAAGTGAGTGGTTTTCGTAACGCTTGTAGCGACGCTTTTCCTCGGTCCGATTAATCATGGGATGGGGGCCCTGGAGTTAATGCTCGAAGGATTCGAGCATGTTATCTTCGCACAGGCAACTACTAAGTCAGATTCAAGAAGGAAGTATTCATGCACCCAGGTGTTCTCGCAGAAAAATTCCCGGACAAACCAGCGGTGATCATCGCTGAAACCGGTGAGACGATCTCGTTCAAGGAGATGGACGATGTTTCCATGCAGGCGTCACAGCTATTCCGTAGCCTGGGTCTGCAACGGGGCGACCATATCGCCATTCTGCTGGAAAACCATTCGCAGATGCTCAATATCTGCCTCGCTGCCCAGCGCTCCGGCCTCTACTTTACGACCATCTCCTACCGACTCCAGGAAGAGGAGGTTGAGTACATCGTCAAGGATTGCATGGCGAAGGTGTTCATAACCTCGAAGAGCCGGGAAGGTGTCGTCGAGAAACTGAACCTGGACCACTGTGACAAGTCTTACATGCTGGATGGGGTTATTCTAGGGTTTGAATCTTGGGAGGAAGCGGTAGCGGCCATGCCAGCCGAAAAGATATCCGATGAATCTACCGGCACCGCCATGCTGTATTCCAGTGGCACAACCGGTCGCCCGAAGGGAGTCCTGAAACCATTGCCCGAAGGTGAGTATGCTGCAGAGACAGGCGAACCCAACCTCTTTGCGCTGCTCTACGGCGCAACAGAAGACAGCATCTACCTTGGTCCTGCACCGCTGTATCACGCGGCGCCGCTTGCTTTCACCATGGGCATGCTTGCCATGGGTGTGGGTGTAGTGGTCATGCAGCACTTTGACCCGGAAGGTGCGCTCCAGGCGATTGAAAAATACAAGGTTACACACAGCCAGTGGGTGCCAACCATGTTTATCCGCATGCTGAAGCTGGATGAAGAAGTTCGCACGAAGTACGACACATCATCGCTGCAATGTGCAATCCACGCCGCAGCACCGTGCCCGATCCCCGTGAAGGAGCAGATGATCGAATGGTGGGGCCCGATTATCCACGAATATTATGCGGGCAGTGAAGGTAACGGCTTCGTTGCCATCAACTCCGAGCAGTGGCTGGCGCACAAGGGATCTGTTGGCCTGCCGCTCACAGCCCAGTTGCATATCGTTGGCGAAGACGGTGAAGAAGTGCCGCAGGGTGAATCCGGCACCATCTACTTTGAAGGTGGCGGTGAGTTTGAATACTTCAATGACAAGGATAAAACCGACGAGTCCCGGCACCCCAGGGGCTGGTCGACGCTGGGTGATGTGGGCTATCTCGATGAAGACGGTTACCTGTACCTCACCGACCGCAAGAGTTTCATGATTATCTCCGGTGGTGTGAACATCTATCCCCAGGAAACGGAGAACCTGCTGGTGACCCATCCCAAGGTGATGGACGTGGCGGTATTCGGCGTACCGAACGAGGAATTTGGTGAAGAAGTGAAAGCCGTGGTCCAGCCCAAGAACTGGGATGATGTCGGCCCTGGCTTCGAAGCGGAGCTGATTGATTTCTGCCGCGAGCATATTTCACACATCAAGTGTCCTCGCTCCGTGGATTTCGAGAAGGAACTGCCGAGGCACCCGACCGGCAAGCTTTATAAGCGCCTGCTCCGGGATCGTTACTGGGAAGGTCACAAGACGAGGCTGCTGTAAGCGTATGGGCGTTACGATTACCAAAGGGGACTTTGGAGACAAAAGCGATGCTATCGCAGAAGTAGAGTCTCAAGGTCTCTTTGCCCGGGAAGGCGCCATGGGTATGGGCGATCTGGAAGATGTTCACTGGCACAAGACCAGTCTTAAGATCTACGTGCTGGAAGGCTCCTTTGAAACGCGTGACGTTGAGGCCGATGCTGATCTTATGGCGGGTCCAGGTGACATCATCAGCATTCCTGCGGAAACCCTGCACGCTGCGAGATGCCCGATTCCTGCCAGGTATGTCGTGGGATTTGAGAGTGCCGAAGCCGCCGCTGCGTTTCGCCCGGAGGTTCCTGCCGATCTGCCTCGCTGAGGAACTGGTGGTTAGTAGGTCCCACCGAGCTTCGAGTGATCCCAGGTGATGATCCTGTTCGGAGTGAACTTCATACCGATGCGCTTGGCTGCCGTGTTCATCATGCCTTCGCGCACGGATTCGGCGGCATCTGACTGCAGGTCTCCACGCTGTACCGAGATGTTAAACAGGATGTCGCGTGTCGCCTCGACGTCATCCAGCAGCTCCACTTCCGTGTAGATCAACACGCTCTTTAACTCCGGGTAGGCATCACCCGATTCCACCAGCAGAGCCACCTTTGGGTCGCGTTTCAGGTTGTTGATCTTCTGGCTCTTGCGGAAAGTCGTCATGTAGATGGTGTTGTCATCATCCACGCAGTACCACATGGGCATGGGGTGGGGAAAACCGTCCTTGCCGTTGGAGACAAGAATGATGGTCCGGGACGAACGCAGGTAATCTGCAATTTCATCGTCGGTCATTTTGATCTGGTCTCTTCGTGACATGGTTTTTCTCCGGTTGTACTGGTCTGTAAGTTAAGAATCGTCCTGCAATGAATTCAGCAGCGCATTAAACAGGTTTCTCTTTCCTGTCATGGCGTTCTCAAGGTACGTGATCGTTTCTGCAAGGCTCTGGTCCAGCGTGAGTCGTTCCAGCAGTTCCAGTGCTATGTCGGGGAACATCCTGATTTCGTCGACGAGCCGGGCGCGGGTATACAGGTACTCTATCGCCAGACGATGAAAGTCATCGTGCCAGCGATCGTCGCTGCCAATCATCTGGCCAATGCGTTCCTTGGTGCTGTCGAGTTTGCTCCGCTCTGCATTCAGGTATTGCTGGCATTCTTCGTTGCGGTCCTGGACCAGCAGCTAGAGTGCCATCTCGAAAATTTCGAGGTAATCGGTCTGCACGCGGCGTATGACCCGGATGATTTCCACCGCATTGTCCCGCGAGTGCAGGTGCTCGTCTTCCTCGAGCAGATCCAGCGCATGGTTAATCGTGGTTCTCATCGCGTGCGACTCCGTAGCAGGTTCGCCGGTGAGTACTGGTCGGTGAGGGCGCGAGTGCCGGGATTCCAGTCCGGGGTACGATCAAATCGCGCAACGTAGTCTTCCAGCACCAGGTCGTACTTGTCGAATCTTGGTTGCAGCATGCGAGCGTTTTCCGTCAGCGTCTGGTTGTCAGGGAGTGTCGAACGGGTCGCCACGATAACACGGTTGCCAGTGTGCGGCATTTTAAGGTTCAGGAATGGCCCGAATGCCGCCTCATAAGTTGCAGATTCATAGTCGTAGAGAGCGCTGCCTTCAAAGGTGTTCGAAACAACAACACCCTCGTCGGTAAGCAGGCTGGCGACTTCCTCCATGAACTCGAGTGTCATCAGGTGCTCCGGTATGTATTCACCGGTAAGGGCATCCAGGATGATCAGATCATACTTTTCCCCGTTGGCAACAGCACGTCGGGTAAACACACGACCATCAACGACATGCACCTGCGTACGCTCATTTTCAACAAAATCGAAATACTCGCGTGCGACCTTGACCACTGCTCGATCCACTTCGACCAGGTCAATCTCGAGTTCAGGAAAAACATCAATCAGCACATTCGAAATAGTACCGCCGCCGAGACCGATCATCAGCGCCCGTTTGGGGGTAGCGTTGGCCAGCAGGCCCGCGAAGGTCATTTTCACGTAAGGGAAAATGATGCGGTCGGGATCCCTGGTGTCGATGCAGGTCTGGTTGCGCAGCTCCCGTTTCACCGAGAATACCAGGCAGCGTTTGCCGGCTGTCTGGTTCACGATAATGTTTCGGTAGAGCGACTTTTCCTTGTGAATAACAAGGTCGGCGGTTGCTGGCAGCGTCAGCCAGGCAAGGCAGAGCGTAATCAGTAATCGCTTCATCGATGATCTTCTGGTGTCAAAGTGCGGTCGGTGATGAGTGCGATAAAGAAACACACAATCAGCACGGTTGCCATGGTGGTAAGGATTTCGTTGATTTCAAACAGCAGCACCAGGTAGAAGGAAGTCAGCAGTGTGCCAAGCGCACTCCCCAGCGTGGAGACAAAGTACAGGCCGCCTGCGACTTTACCCGAGTAGTGGGTTTCCTGAACCAGAAGGCGGACCGAGTAGGGTGCAATCATGCCGAGTATGGCAGTTGGTATAAAAAAGAGCAGTGTTGCTGCGACGAGGGAGCCGTACCTGGGGTCTTCAATACGCATGAACACCCAGTCCATCATGTTCTCACCATACAATATTGTTGGAACGGCGGTGACAGCAGCCGTCAGGAAAAAGAAGCCATACTTCGCGAGCCGCGGCTGGTGCAGTGACAGGTGCCCACCAGTCAGGTAGCCGACGCTGAGAGCCACCATGAAGACTGTGATAACGCTGCCCCATACATAGATGCTGCTGCCGAAGTAGGGTGCAAGAATCCGGCCTCCCAGCAATTCGATCGACATGATGATAAAGCCGCTGGTGAAGGCCAGAGAGAACACGGTCATGTTGAACAGGAATTCTTTCGAGGGCATGGGCTGTCAGGCAAAAAGTCAGCAGTATACACGCTCGGGAGGCGGCTTAATGTGGCAAAATGTCAGACTTTGCCAGCCCCGTAACAAGTTTGAATTCCCTCAAGAAGTTATTGCCAATTATCAAGCAGTACCAGGTGCAGATGTACCTGGGGCTATTTGCTTTTTTTGTGGCACGCTTTTTCGAGGTTGCCACCTATTATCTGGTTGCTGAGGGCATCGACCTCATCGGTGAGTTAATCAAAGGCGGTATCGGTGAATTCACCGTTTCGCAGATCACGCTCGGTATCATCGGCTGCGTGTTTGCCCGTTTTCTGGTGGTCTCCTACGCGCGTCGCGCGATCCGCCGCATCGGTATCGCGGTTTCTTATGACCTCAGGCAATCGCTGTACCGATCTGTGCTGACCCAGGGGCCGGAGTTTTTTGCGCGTATCAGCGTTGGCGACGTCATGACCCGGGCCATCCAGGACATCACCCTGATTCAGCGATTCATTGCTTTTGGGCTCATTGCATTTGTCATCATGGTTTATGCACCGCTCTTTGGGGTTTCGGCGATGCTGATGAAATCGGCTTCCCTGACCCTCCTGATCGTGCCGCTGCTGCCAGTGATTTTTATCTATGCTCTCAGGATGGCGGAAGAGATGGGGCGCAGTAGTCGTGAGGTACAGGAAAAGCTGAGCGAACTGTCTGAACACACGCAGGAAAACCTTTCCGGTATTCGCACAATCCAGGCCCAGGTGCAGGAAGAGAACGAGGTGGCGCGTTTCTGGAATACGAACAACGATTACGCCAGGGCGTTCTTCGAACAGGCACGAATTAACTCGCTCATGTCAGCGTGGATGCCGTTCTTTGCCTCCATAGCACAGCTGGTGATTGTGTTGTATGGCGGTCACCAGGTCATGACCGGGCAGATATCGGTCGGCGACCTGGTGTTTTTCTTCGCCTGCCTGTCCATGCTGCTGCAACCCATTCGCATGGCCGGCATGCTGGTGATGCTGGTACAGCGTGCAGCTGTCGCCAGCGACCGGCTGTTTGAGATTCTTGAAATGGAGTCGGAGATCCGTGACCAGCCTTCCGGTGAGACACCTGATGTGATTCATGGCGGATTCGAGCTGCGCGATCTTTCCTACACCTATCCAGGCGCCTCGAAGGCAGCGCTGAAAGATATCAACCTGGTTATTAAACCGGGGGAATCGATCGCGATCGTCGGTCGAATTGGTTCTGGTAAAAGCACCTTGTTGAAACTGTTTACCCGGATGCTGGACACACCGAGAGGCAAACTTTTGCTCGATGGTTATGATGTCAACGACTATCCGCTGGCCCAGCTTCGTGGACAAATCTCGCAGGTGTTGCAGGATTCTTTCCTGTTCGGCGAACCCATTTTCAACAACATCAGTTATGACGACCCGGAACGTCACCTGGAACTGGTGTGGGATGCTGCTGATTCGGCGTCACTCAGGGATTCCATCGAAGAGTTCCCTTTGCAGATGAATACGGTGGTGGGTGAACGTGGCGTGACACTTTCCGGCGGGCAGAAGCAAAGGACGGCTCTGGCGCGCGGGCTGATCAGGAACGCGCCTGTATTGATCCTTGATGATTGTTTTTCCAGCGTGGATACGGAAACCGAGGAACACATTCTCAGCCGACTGAAGCGTCTGCGCGAAGGCAAAACCACGATTCTGGTTTCCCATCGCATCTCAACCTTGCGTCATTCCGATCGCATCATTGTCCTGGATGCAGGTGAAATTGTTGAGATGGGCAGCCATGAAGAACTCCTGGCGAAAGATGGTGCCTATGCGCAGCTGGAGCGTGCCCAGACCCTTGGTGAAGAAGAGGAGGTGCTCGCCGGATGATTGAAGCGGCTGAAGAACGCGATCACGCCATGTTTGATGCGGAGCTTACCGGCGCCGTATTGAACATGCACCTGCTCGGTCGGCTCATGCGCTGGTTGAAACCTTACCGGCTCAGCCTGGTTGTGAGCACCGTTCTGGTACTGGTGGCGAGTTTCGCTGCGGTTGTGATGGAAATTGTTATCTCTCGTGTTCTTGTGGACTACATCATTGTTGGTGACACCGAATCAGTGATGCCCGATCTCGGTATGATTGCGCTAACCCAGTGGATTGAGCTCCAGACCGGTTTGTCGCCACTGTTTTCTGCAGGTTTGCTGTTCTTCTTCCTGATGGTTATCTATGCGTTGGCCGGTCACTGGCATCGCATGACGCTGGCCAGCGCCATCGTAAATGGCCTGCGTGATCTCAGGCAGGATCTGTTTCGCCATCTTGAAACTCGCCCCAGCTCCTTCTACGACAAAGTGCCGGTGGGCAGGATCATGACCCGCGTCACCAATGATATAGAGGCGCTCTATGAAATGCTGCGCGGTATGGGCAGCCTGGTGGGTGAGTTTGTGCCGTTCTTCGTGGCGCTGATCATCATGTTTTCAACCAGTGTGAAGCTGTCCCTCATCCTGCTGGCGCTGGTCCCGGTAGTTGGCATTACCACCTATTTTTTCCGCCAGGCTTCACGTGAAGTGTTCCGCCTTGTGCGCAACAGCGTCTCTGCCCTGAACCAGAACCTGCAGGAGAACCTGTCCGGTATCCAGGTGGTCCAGCTGAGCGGGCGTGAAGAGCGTAACATCCTCGATTACACACGACTTAACAAAGACAACCGACGCCAGGAGTATCGGTCGATCAATCTGTCTACCATTTATGGCGCTTTTAACGACAGCCTGACAGCGATTGGTCTTGGCCTGATCATCTGGTTTGGTGCCGGTGAGGTGCTCTCGGACGAGATGACGCTTGGCGGAGTCATACTATTTACCCGCTTCATGAGCATGTTGTTCACGCCAGTGGTCACGCTGGGCGAACAGCTGAACGTGCTGTTTCGAGCCATGGCCAGCGGTGAACGGATTTTCCAGGCCCTGGACTGGGATGAGCAGATCCATGAACCGGAAACCCCGGTCGAATTGCCGGAACGTATCCAGGGGAAAATTGAATTCCGTGATGTTCGATTCGGCTATGAGCGAAACAATCCAGTGCTCAAGGGAGTTTCATTCGTGGTGGAACCCGGAGAGAAGCTCGCCATCGTTGGCCAGACGGGCTCGGGTAAAAGCACCATGATTCGCCTGTTAGGTCGTTTCTACGATTTTGACGATGGCATGATCTTCCTTGATGACGTTGATGTTAACCACCTGCACAGCCGCGACCTGCGTACACGCATTGGAGTGGTGCTGCAGGACTTTCACATATTCTCCGGCACCATCCTCGATAACATCGCGCTTGGCAATCCGGATATGACGCGGGAGAAGGCGATTCTGGCGGCGCAAACAGCGAACGCGGACGAATTCATTAACCAGTTACCGCTGGGTTACGACACGCCGTTGCTCGAGCGCGGTTCCAACCTGTCGCAGGGGCAGCGTCAGTTGCTGGCGTTTGCACGAGTTCTCGCCGCAGACCCGGAGGTGCTGGTGCTGGATGAGGCGACTGCGAGTATTGATACCGAAACGGAACTGCTGATCCAGGACGGTCTTGAAAAACTCATGGTGGATCGAACGGCGATTCTGATTGCGCACCGTCTACAGACCATCCAGAAAGCCGACAAGGTGCTGGTGCTGAGCCAGGGTGAAGTGGTGGAGTACGGCACTCATGAAGAACTCCTGGCCCTTGAAGGTACGTATCACACGCTGCATGAACTGCAGTTCCAGGATGTGAAAGACTAGCGCTCGCAGGTTCCCTATCAGTCCTGGCCGCAGGCGTTGACCCAACGGTTGAGTACAATGAAGCCGCGTGACAGTTCGTTGAGGTCACCGTCCAGGCGTGCGACATGCAGGGTTCCGCCGCCGTGGCGGTTTTTTTGGGAGAGATAACGAAGTATTTCCGCGTGTGACATGACCACGTATTCGAGATCCCGCGTCATTGGGGCGAGCCAGAATGGTTTCTCCAGGATCGTGAAGAGGCCATCTTTAAGATCTTCCTGCAGTTCAAAGCCGGTGTCCGTCAGCCACCAGCCTTTCTCGTGGTTCTCGTTAACATCAATTGGGTAGTCCAGCTCCCTGTGCCGGTAGGCGTTATAGGGGTGGAACAGTCGACCCTTTACAAACGCTCGAGTCTGGCTGATTTCCCAGCCTTTTTCCCGGAGCAGGGTTTGCGCCGCCGGTTGCTCTGATAGTTTCAGCTGGTGCTCTTTCATGCGGCTGATCTTGCTTTTGAGCGTATCCCTGGGGTCGGGTCCATACCAGTCTTCCATTTGGAGGTGGTCTCCCAGGCCCAGGTAAAACTTTACAGCAAGTTCCCAGTGTTCGATCTTGTCCTCGTGACGTACGATCACATCGAATTCGCCCAGCGTTCTATCCCCATCATGTACCGGCAGGTTCCTGGCCAGTAGTTCCAGCTCTGACGTGGCCTCTATCCAGCTGCAGATGATGTCCTCGAAACGAATGCCGAGCTTGTAGGAGTCAGACTCTGGTGGTGCGAATTCGCCAGGCAGCGACACCCGATTGAACCAGTCAGGTTCACGCCACTGTTCATCACGGGGGGATATCAGAGGTGCACTGGACAGGCACCAGGCGAGGTCATGCAGGTTTCTGTCCGTTTCATTCATGGCAAGTTTGCAAGTGCACGGCTATTGGGCAGCGGGTATCATAGCGAAATGAGTATCCGTGCATCCATCGTCTCTTTTTTCTTCCGCCGTACGGTGCGTAAACAGATGGCAGAAATCGATGACCCTGCCGCCATCAGGGAGCAGATGAGTCAGCCCCTGGGCAAAACCCCGGAAAAGGTCGCGGTTGAGCCTGTTGATGCGGGCGGTGTTGTCGCAGAGTGGGTTTCCTGGCCAGGCTGCAGCCCCAGCGCAACCATCATCTACTTTCATGGCGGCGGTTATGTCTTTGGCAGCCCCGCCGGGCACCGGGATATCGCTTGGCGACTGTCAAAAGAAGGTGGGGTCAGGGTGCTGATGGTGGACTACAGGCTTGCACCGGAACACCCTTTCCCCGCGGCGGTAGAGGATGCCACGGCAGTCTATCGCTGGCTACTGGAGCAAGGAACAGATCCGGCAGAGATTGTGGTCTCGGGCGATTCTGCGGGCGGGGGGCTCGCGGTTTCACTGATGGTGAATATCCGGAATCTTGGCCTGCCTCAACCAAAAGCCGCTGTGCTGCTATCTCCCTGGGCTGACATGACAGCCACCAGTGACAGCATGACCCGTAACGCCAATGCAGATGCCGTGCTTTCGCCCGAGGCGATCAGACGATTTGCCGAACTGTACATTGGTCACGACAGGGACCCGAAAGCACCGTTGGCGTCGCCTGTGTTTGCTGACCTGTCGGGAATGCCGCCTGTGCTGATTCTTGTGGGTGATACCGAAGTGCTGTTAAGCGACTCTGAACAACTTGCTGCAAAGCTTCGCGAAGCTGGTGGTGAGGTAACTCTCAATGTCTGGCCAGGGATGCAGCATGTATTCCCGATACTGGCCCGAATCCTCCCTGAAGCAAAACAGGCTGTAAGAGATATCTCCGCGTTTGTTCGCGAGCACCTGGGAACCACCGAGCTCTCCTGACGAGCTCTCCTGAATCCATGCCGGGTAATATGAATACCTTTCCGCTGGCGCGCGAACTTGTGCTCGTCGGTGGTGGGCACAGTCATGTCATTTTCCTGCGCATGCTGGCGATGAAGCCGGTGCCCGGTTTGAAAGTCACACTGGTCAGTCCTGATACCCGTACACCGTACTCGGGGATGTTGCCCGGGTATATCGCCGGTCACTACACCGAAGATGATGTGCATATCGATCTTGTGCCGCTCTGCCGTTTTGCGGGTGCAGATTTTGTTTGCAGCACTGCCATCGGGATCGATACACCCAGGCAGGAGCTGCAGTTGCAGGGTCGACCACCACTTCGCTACGACATCCTCTCGCTGGATATAGGCAGCACGCCATCAACAGCGCTGCTTGAAAACAGGCAGGATCAGGTGACACCTGTGAAACCCATCTCTGGCTTCCTCGTCCGGTGGAAACGGTTCCTGGCCCGTTATGAAAAAGGTGGCATTGAACATGTTGGCTTTGTCGGTGCCGGTGCAGGCGGCATTGAACTGTGCCTGGCGGTTCATCACTACCTGACCCGGGTTTCACCGGTGAACCGTGTCAGGTTCCACGTTTTTACGTTGGGGAAAACCATTCTTGAAGAGTTTGGTGCAGGCGTTCGAATCCGGTTCGAGAAAAAACTGGCCGAGAATGGCATTGAAGTACATCGTGAATTCCTCGCTAACGGTTATGGGCAGGGGCATGTGACATCGGAAGATGGCAGGGTTGTTTCCTGTGATGAGGTCTTCTGGGTGACCCAGGCAGGTGTTCAGTCATGGCCAGGGGAATCCGGGCTTGATGTGGACGATAAGGGTTTTGTGAAGGTCGGCGATTCACTGCAATCCACGTCGCACGCCAATATTTTTGCCGTTGGTGACTGTGCCACGATGGTGAACCATCCGCGACCAAAGGCGGGTGTTTATGCGGTTCGCCAGGGTGCGCCGCTCTTTCATAATATCCGTGCGTTTGCTGAAGGTAAGTCCCTGAAAGCGCATGAGCCGCAGTCACAGTTCCTGTCCCTGATGTCTACCGGGAATCGCAATGCGGTGGCCTCGCGCAACGGCATGAACGCTGAAGGGGGCTGGGTCTGGCGCTGGAAAGACTGGATTGACCAGCGATTCATGAAGCGGTTCAACGATCTGCCCGATATGCCACGTGAGAATGTGAGTGGCCTGCTGGCCGAGTTTGATGACCAGATGCAGTGCGGTGGCTGTGGATCCAAGGTGGCCTCAGACCTGCTGGCAGAAGTGCTTGACCATCTTATGGCGGGTGACGCGCCCGCTGATGACGCCGTGGTGATTGATGTCCCCCAGGGCGCGCAGCTGCTGCAGTCTGTAGATCATTTTCGTGGGTTTGTGAATGATCCGTATCTGCAGGCGCGAATAGCAGTCTGTCATGCGCTTTCCGACATATATGCCTGTGGTGGAGAACCACTGTCAGTACTCGCCAGTATTACGCTGCCTTACGGTAAACCTGATGTCAGTCGTTCGTTGCTGACCCAGCTCCTGCAAGGGACACTGGATCAACTTCGGGAGGAGGGTGCAAAACTCGTGGGCGGGCATACCAGTGAAGGGGTCGAGTTATCCATTGGTTTTACTGCCAACGGTTCTGTTGAGGCTGGCAATCGATGGCCAAAAACGTTTACCCGCTCAGGTGATGCGCTGGTGCTGACCAAGGCGCTTGGCACCGGAACGCTGTTTGCTGCGGACATGCAATACCGCGCCCGAGGCGAGTGGATTGCAGCGGCAACAGGCAGCATGTTGGTATCGAATCGAAAGGCGTCGATCGTTGCGAGGGAGTTTGATATCAGCGCCTGCACAGACATCACCGGGTTTGGCCTGGCGGGGCACCTGCTTGAAATGGCGACGGATGCCATTGGTGCCCGGATTGATCCAAATACACTGCCGATCCTCCCGGGTGCAGATACCTGCCTGAATCAGCTGAACATTCGCAGCACGCTGCATGACGCAAATCGGCGAGCAGCCGGTTTGCCGGTTGGCTCACCGGAGGAGGAGATCCTGTTTGATCCGCAGACAGCAGGAGGCCTGCTCCTCTCAATTGCTAATGCAGATGCCGAAGACCTGGTTACACGTTTACGCGAAGCAGGTTATGAGGCCGCTGCAGTTATTGGCAGCACCGTGGAACGATCCACGGACAGTGAGCCTATAATGGTTGCTCGATAACCCTGCACTTTCGGAGATTGACATGACAGCGTCACTCGTTTGCTGGAACTGCGGCGCATCGCTTGATGATATCCCTCGCCCCATCAGCCGCCATGCGAACTGCAGCGCCTGTTTCGAAGTACTGCACTGCTGTCGCATGTGTCGGCACTACATGCCGGAGAAAAGACCTTACTGTGATCATGAACGCGCCGAGCCACCGGTGGAAAAGGAGAGCGCCAATTTCTGCGATTACTTCAAGCCGACAAACCGATTCAGCGAGAAAGACACGGCACGCAGCGACCAGGCGAAGTCTGAACTTGATGCGCTCTTTGGAGGTGATGCCATTGATGTCACTGAAACAGGTGATGTGTTTGATGCGCCGGACGAAGATGATCCTCTCAATAAGTTGAACGATCTGTTCGACGACTAGGTCACTCTAAACAACCGGCGTCAGGTCCAGGGTTTCACCAGAACTTTTGCCTCGGTGTTTGGCGTGGCCAGTTCATCAAACGCAGCCGGCACCTCAGCGAGGGATTTGCGACTGGTAATCAGCGGGGCAACATCGAAAGTACCATCGGCGATCCTGTGCAGGCTTTCGTTGAATTCTTCCATGGACCAGCCCAGCAGGAAATGCAGTGACAGTTCCTTGTTGATTGCGATCAGCGGTCTGATGTGGTCCTGCTGCATGCATACACCCACGACCATGATTTTTGCGTTCTGCGGAGCACCAATGAATATGTCATCCAACATGCCGGGTACACCCACGCATTCGAATATCACCAGTTTGTCCTTGCGGATTTCCTGATGCTGGTATGGTGATTCCTCTGCCGGGTCAATCACAACGTGTGCACCAATGGATTCCGCCAGCTGCCTGCGTCCGGGCGAAAAGTCTGCCGCGATAATGACGCCGCTGAAACTGTTCTTAAGGGCCGTGATGATCGCGAGTCCTACTGGCCCACAACCAATGATCAACACCGACTCATCACCTTGCAGCGCAGCCTTGTTGACCGCGTGCAGACCCACAGCCATGGGTTCGGTCAGTGCCGCGAGATCAGCATCAGTACCCGAAGGTACAGGAACGATCAGGGATTCAGACAGCAGCATGTATTCGGCAAACCCGCCGGGAATCGTATCGGAATAGCCGACGGGTTCCATCGGTTCGCGCAGCAGCACTGGCGCAGCGCAGACGAGTGAGCCGGGGGGTACGCTGCCTTCGGTGCCAGGACCATAGTCGACCACCTCAGCACAGAACTCATGGCCCATGACAACCGGTTTAAAGGTGGTGAGCTTGAATGCGCCACCAGCCTCACGGCTGGTGTTGACGAAATCTTCTGTGTGGCGTGCGGCATGCAGGTCACTGCCGCAGATGCCACAGGCGATGGATTTGACGAGAATCTCTCCCTTACCGGGCACCGGGTCCGGCAACTCGGTGAGCTGCAGGACACCACGTTCCATCGTCACCGCTTTCACTGCAGCCGCCTAGTCTTTCTTGCCCGCGGTTTTGTCTGATGTCCGATAGTCGCCGAATTTGCCGTCACGCTTGGAAAGCGCATCGGTGAGACCGGCTGCCAGTTCCTTGAAGTGTGCGCGAGTGGATTTTGTATGGAAGGCGAGGGCCTGGATTTCTGTGCCCTGGCGAATGGCGCTGCGCATACCCATGAGTTCCATCTGCCGGTGTACCGCACGCTTGTTCATCTGTTCGATATCCGGCGGGACCTTGGCAATTTTCTCGGCGACCTTGAGTACTTCATCTTCCAGGTCATCGATGGGATAGGCCCGGTTCGCAAAGCCGTACTCCGCAGCCTGGCTGCCGCTGATGGCGTCCCCGGTCAGCATCATTTCCATGGCCTGCCGCATGCCGACGATCCAGGGGAAAAACTGGTTATCCGGTGGGCTCATGCTGCGCACAACCGGGTAGCCGATTTTTGCATCTTCCGCGACATAGACGAGGTCACAGGCGGTTGCGAGTTCCGTGCCGCCTGCAAGGCAGTAACCATGCACCTGGGCAATGATAGGTTTGGCCATGTCCCACATGCGGAACGCGCCTTCAACCACGTGCCGTGCCCAGCTGCCGTCGCCCCCTGCTGTGTGGAAAGGGCGATCCTCGTTGTTGTTGCCTTTCAGGTCATAGCCTGCACAGAACGCCTGGCCGGCACCGCGAATGATGGTGACGCGAATGTCGTCATTCAGGTCATTGGCTTCCAGCTGGCTGAAGATTTCACCCCGCAGCTGGTTATTCAGTGCGTTGCGTGAATCCGGTCGATTGAGTGTGATGCGCGAGACACCCTCTAACGGGTTATCTACAAGAATAAATTCGTGAGCCATATTTCCCTCTTTCTGCTGGGGACAGTTTACTTCAGCAGGAAAAGTAAACTGTCCCCAATTAGTCGTCCAAGTAAACTGTCCCCAATTGGGCGCCCAAGTAAACTGTCCCCGTTATCCGGTTTGGAAGAGTTTGGGGAGGTCGGCGTCGTCGGTTTCCAGGATGGTGTCGACCCATCTGTGGAAGTTATGGCCGCCTTCCTCGTTTTTACCAAAGAGCACATGATCCTTGGCGCCGGTCTCCATCGCTTTCTGCTGCTTCAGGCCGGTCGCGTAATCCTCTTCCTGGACAACGTATCTCAGGAAGTCGAACTGGTCCCGCGCGGCTTTTCTTGCTGCCTCGTCCGCCGGTTCTTTCTCCATGAGGTAGTTCTGGATGGTGTAAGAGGTGCCCGGCGTTTCTCCCGGGAACAGCTGCGAAATCATGACCGCGCGACCGCCGCCGTCGAAGCCGGCGATGGATACGTGCGGGAAGATGGTCCAGACACCAGCCACGAGCAATTCGGTTGGCCACTTGGAATCATCATCACCGAGCATGTCTTTCAGGCCTCTCATCGGGCCGGCAACACGCTGGTGTGGACCCCAGCTGTAGTAGATCGCCTGGTTGGGGAAGTCGGGGCCAAAAGTGTTCCGGTGCAGGATCGGCAGGTGGTAGAGATCCATGTAGCCATCGTAGGCAATTTTCCAGTTCGGACCTTCAACGCGCTGCTGTGCAAACAGGGTCCAGTCTTCAAAGCCAAAGTGCGACAGCAGTTCGTCATAGCCGGACAGGAAAAGCTCAATATCCAAGGTCGATTTCGGGTCCACGGTGACCCAGATAAGTCCTGCACGCTCGAGGCAGGGCAGTTCAGTCAGGCCATACTCGGACTTGTCGATCTCGCCGAAATCTTTGGGTGCGTAAATCCCGATAAGGTCGCCTTCCACATTGTAGGACCAGGCATGATAGGGGCAGGTAAAGCGATGCGTGTTACCACAGCCCTCATCCATGAGCTGGGCGCCTCGATGGCTGCACATGTTAACGAACGCTTTTACCTCTCCGGATTCGGTTCGGGATATCAGCACCGGCACACCACCGGCATCCATGGCCTTGTAGTCGCCAGGGTTCCTTACTTCTGCAGTCATGGCCAGCATCAGCGGCATTCGCTTGAACACCTGCTTCATTTCCTGCTGCCAGCGTTCTTCCTCGAAGTAGTTGCCGACAGGTACCTTAAAGATTTCATCCGGCTGCGGGATAGTGCCGGCATCGCCGTGTGCGATGTTGTTTTTTGCCATCTCAATGAGCATTTCTCGAGACATGTTTCTCCTCCTCCTGGCCGATTGCTTTCCGGTTGACGAAAACGTTTAATTACCGTCAAGTTTGACTGTTTTTATAACAAGAACAATACACTTGGGAGGGTAGCATGTCATCAGACCTTTTTGATCTGACGGGAGAGGTTGCGGTTGTCACTGGTGCCGGTCGCGGTATCGGTGAAGGCATCGCGAAAGTACTTGCTGAATACGGGGCATCGGTGGTCTGTGCGGCGCGTCGAACCAATGAAATTGAGCGGGTCGCAGGCGAAATTGTCGCAGCCAACGGTAAGGCGATTGCCTGTACCACGGATGTGACCAGTACCGCGGATCTGCAGAAGTTGGCGGACGCTGCCATTAATGAGTTCGGTCGCCTGGATATGTGGGTCAACAACGCCGGTGGCTCTCCCATTCAGCAGCCTTTGACGGAACTGGACCGGGAAGAGTGGGACAACACCCTGGCGCTCAACCTGACCGCTGTCTGGGAAGCAACGACAGTCGCGTCGAAGAATTTCACCGACAAGGGGCGGGTTCTGAACATTTCCTCTATCGCAGCAGAAGATGTGATCGAGGGCAGCGGCCATTACTCGGCAGCGAAGGCGGGTGTGAACATGCTGACCCGGACCTTTGCCAAGGAACTCGGCCCACGCGTACGCGTTAACACCATCATGCCGGGATTTGTCCCCACGGAAATCATGATGACGGCGCTCAATATTACCGATGAGCAACTGCCGATGGTTGAACAATCGCTGAAACTGCCTGCGGGCAGGCTTGGCACACCGAGAGACCTCGGTGCCGCCGCACTTTATTTATTAGCGCCCTCATCCGAGTGGGTGACAGGCCAGGTCATCAGAATATCAGGAGGAATGTAATGACCACCGCAAAGAAAGTACTGCTGAAGAAACGACCCGAAGGAGAGCCGGTTGAGTCCGACTTTGAACTGGTCGAAGCAGAGATGCCTGAACTGAATGAAGGCGAGGTGCTGCTCAAGGTGGAACACCTGTCCATTGACGCGTTCATTCGCACCACGCTGGATGGCCCCCAGGGGCTGCACGGCACCATGGATGTGGACACACCGGTCATGGCGCTGGGTATTGGCCGGGTGTTGGATTCAAGGTCACCTGACCTGAACCAGGGTGATGCAGTCTTTGGTCCCATGGGCGCGCAGACACACGTGATCTGGCCGGCCAATATGCTGCGCAAGGTCGATGAAAGTGAGGTGCCGGCTCGCACTTACCTGGGTGCGCTGGGTATGACAACAGGTCTGACTGCCTACGCCGGCATGATCTGCTGCGGTGACGTCAAGGAAGGTGACACGGTGGTGGTTTCCGGTGCCGCCGGTGCTGTAGGTACCGTGGCCTGTCAGCTGGCGAAGATTGCAGGAGCGAGGGTGATTGGTATTGCTGGCGGTGAAGAGAAGTGCAAGTTCCTGACGGATGAGATTGGCTGCGATGCCGCGGCCGATTACAAGGCGGGTGACCTTAACGCGAAATTGAAAGAACTCTGCCCTGATGGCATCAATGTGTTCTTCGACAATGTTGGTGGTGACGTGCTGGACGCGGCGCTGGACAATATTGCCAAGGAAGCGCGTGTCGTCATCTGTGGCGCCATCTCACAGTACAACGATATGGAGAACGTCACTGGCCCAAGACTCTACCTGCGTATTCCCGAGCGTAATGCTCGAATGATTGGCTTTACGGTGGATCACTACGCAGATCAGTTCCCGAAGATGGAGTCTGACATTGCGGGCTGGATCAAGGACGGCAAGATGAAGCTGCCCGAGCATGTCATGGATGGCATTGAGAGTTTCCCTGGTGCGATCATCGCCCTCATGACCGGTGGTCACATGGGCAAACTGCTGGTGGCACCCTAGGGGTTTAACTCTATCAGGCGGGCGTTCCTGAAAGCGATCAGCCCGTTCTGGCTCTGCAGGGCGATAAAGCCATCCGTAAGATCTGTGTTGTTCAGGCGTGCGGTCAGCACGCCGTTCAGCCAGGCTTCCACGACGGGGCCGTTCGCCACGATCCGGTAGGTGTTCCATTCACCCACGGTGCCCAGCTGTGCCAGTGGCGGTGCGGCATGGATGACGATGGCGCCGGTTCTGAAATCCTGGTTGGGATGGTCATCCCAGATATTGATCTCGAGGCAGGTGAACGGCGTGATGTCGGCGCGATCCTGGCAGCGGATCAGGATACCTGAGTTCACGGTGTTGTCCGGCTGAAACTCAATGACCAGTTCGAAGTCGTCGTAAATGCCCTCTGTTGTCAGGTAACCTTCACCCTCGGGATTCAGGCTGACCATTTCTTCGGCGATCTGCCAGGCGGCGGTGCCTTCCGCCTGCCACTGCAGTTCCGTGGTGCTGCAGCCTGCCAGGAATAACAGGCCAACAGCCAGCAGGCGGCTCAAGCGCTGCGCCTGGTGGCGGCTGCCTCGGCAAGGCCACGCAACACTGTTTCGGTGTCTTCCCAGCTGATGCAGGCGTCCGTGATGCTCTGGCCGTAGGTCAGGTCGTTCACGTCCTTTACATCCTGGCGGCCTTCCAGCAGATGGCTTTCAATCATCACGCCGAAGATGCCCTTGTTGCCTCTGCTGACCTGGGTGGCGATGTCGTGCACGACATCAATCTGGCGCGCCGGGATTTTTCGACTGTTGGCGTGGCTGGCATCAATCATGATACGAACCGGCAGCCCGGCTTTTTCCAGCATGGCAGACGCATCTTCGACACTGAACATATCGTAGTTGGGATGTTTGCCGCCACGCAGGATTATGTGACAGTCCTCGTTGCCGGCGGTCTTGAAAATCGCGGAGCGGCCCCCCTTGGTGACCGACAGGAAGTGATGCGGCTGTGATGCTGACTTGATGGCGTCAATTGCAATCTGGATGTCGCCATCGGTTGCGTTCTTGAAACCGACCGGGCAGGAAAGGCCGGAAGACAGTTCACGGTGAGTCTGGCTCTCTGTGGTGCGTGCGCCAATCGCACCCCAGGAAATCAGGTCAGCGACATACTGCGGGCTAATGAGGTCAAGGTATTCGGTGCCGCAGGGCAGGCCGATTTCGCCCAGGTCCAGCAGCAGTTGCCTCGCCAGGTGCAGACCCTTGTTGATCTTGAAACTGTTGTCGAGGTCAGGGTCGTTGATCAGCCCTTTCCAGCCAACCGTGGTGCGTGGTTTCTCGAAGTACACTCGCATGACGACGAAGACATCGTCTCTGATTTCTTCGGCGAGCTTCTTCAGGCGTGCGCCATATTCGTGAGCAGACTTCGGGTCGTGAATCGAACACGGGCCAACGACTGCCAGCAGTCGATCATCTTCTCCAGTGAGAATGCTGTGAAT
>JADHNI010000114.1 GCA_016779585.1 Pseudomonadales bacterium | reverse complement strand
ATGCAATATTCGAATACATAGAGTTGTTCTACAACCCAAAACGTCGTCATACTCACAACAATCGAGTAGCGCCAACGGTCTATGAGCAGCGTTACTTTATGAAGAATGGAAGTGTCTAGGAAACCTAGGCCGTATCAGCCTGGCACGCTGGCGGGTCTTGCGCTCGCCATCGCACTATTCTTTGACGCCTTTACGGACCCGTTTGCGGGTTCCATCTCGAACAACTGGCGTTCAAAGATGGGCCGCAGGCATCCTTTCATGTATGCGTCCGCGCTGCCGCTGGGCATTTGCTTCTACCTCTTGTTTTCCCCGCCGGAGGGACTTTCCGAATTTAACCTGTTCCTGTGGCTGACGGTGACAATTCTGCTCACACGCCTGGCCATGACGCTTTACCATGTGCCGCACATTGCGCTCGGGGCTGAACTCTCAACGGATTACCAGGAAAGATCGCAGATTGTTTCTTTTCGTTATGTGTTCGGTTTCGTCGGCTACTTTATTTCCTACGGCCTGGGCTTCGCCTGGTTCTTCCGGGATACCGCGGAGTACCCGAACGGCCAGTTCAGTGTTGGTGCCTACGAACCCTATTCGATTGCCCTGGCGATACTGATGGTTGTCACCATCGTCTGGTCGGGTGTCGGCACGCATCACCGTATCCCTTACCTTCCGAGGGCAGCTGGTGAGGAGGTGAAGCTTTCGCTGTGGGGCATTGTGGTCCGTATGCTGAGTGAGATATGGGGCGCACTGAACAATCACTCATTTCGATGGCTGTTTGCAGGAGCGCTCATCATTTTCATCATGGTGGGCATTGACGGTGCGTTAAACCTTTATATTTTTGAGTACTTCTGGGAGCTGGATTCCCGGGCCAAGCTCTACGTGCTGCTGCTTTACCCGGTGGGCATTATCCTGGGTTCGATGGTGTCACCCATTACCCATCGCCATATCAATAAACGCACAGGCGTTATTATTGGTGCCGCAGGCTGGGCGTCCCTGCAGATTATTCCCATACTGCTCCGATTTGTCGGCTGGTTCCCGGAGAATGGGACTGACGAATTAGTGATAACGCTGGTAGCGCTGAAAATCCTGCAGGGATTCCTCGCGGCTCAGTCACTGGTCAGTTTCAACTCCATGCTGGCCGATATTGCGGATGAGCATGAACTGAAGACCGGCAAGCGCCAGGAAGGTATCTTCTTCGCTGCGGCTTCGTTTGCCACAAAGACAACGTCAGGAATCGGTTCGTTCATCGCTGGCGTTGGTCTTGATTTGATCAGCTGGCCGCGAGGTGCACACATTCAGAGTGCCGCCGATATACCCGTTGAAACCCTGGGTTGGCTCGGCCTGATTTATGGTCCGATCGTGGCGGGGTGCGCTCTGTTCAATGTGCTGTTCAACTTGCAGTGCAAAATGACCCGCCAGGATCATGAACGGGTCGTCATGGAACTGGATGTATTGCGCGCCAGGCGCGATGCAGCCTGAACCCCGATACTCCGTTATCCGAAAAAGTCGAAGTCTTCCGTCGAGTTAAACCTGAAGTTCTGGTCGACTGCGGTGTTCTCCAATCCGAGATATCGGCGAAGAGCCTTGTGCACGTGTTTTGGATAAATAATGGTGCCGTCGGAATCATCCCTTGCCAGGGTGTTCGGGTTAATTCTGTAAGCGTTCTGGGCTTCGTCGGTTTCGCCGATCACGCGGTTACCCCAGGATGGCGACGATTCCATGATGATGGCCGAGCCAATAGGCCAGTGATCCTTGCCATCGTCCGCATTGTAATGTGGCGTCCGGGAAAAGTCGGATGCGATGATCACAGTCAGGCGATCAGCCAGGTTGTATTCCGCGGCCAGGGTCCAGAGCATATCGATAGCGTTGTTCTGGTAAGTGAACAACGGCTCATGCAATGCGTCGTGGTCGGTGTGCGTGTCGTACCCGCTCGTAAACAGGTCGGCTGCGCTGGCAACGCCTGCGTCGAATGCAGACATGGTGAGCTGTATTTGCCGTCTCAGGTCACTCTGGACCTCTTCATTCACCTCTTCCCAGTCGTAGTAATCCTCGGGCGCCAGCAGATAGTTTGAAAACTCTACCAGTGAAGATCGATTGCGCAGCGCAGTGTCATAGGCTGAAAGGTTTTCCAACTGGCGTGGCGTCAAGCGCTCACTGGCCATCTTCCTGTTGATTCTTGCCTGCCTGTAGCTCTGGATACGTGACATGTCCTCAGGGGAACGCTGTGTAGCTTCATTACCCCAGCTGTTGGAAGCAGGATTGAGCAGTTCCCTTAAGGCAACCACGTCATCAATCCTGCTGAAGCGAATCAGGTTGCCCGTTTGCGCGAAGCCACCGAAGTTAACGTATGACAGGGGTTGGTCCGGAGCGTTTAACGCGGCAAACATGGCGGTCAGGGTCGGGTAACCCACCGAGTTGCGCCCACTCCAGTTGTGCAGCACGCCGGTGGTGTGCGAATTGGTCTGGGCGTCAATGCCGTTGATCACCAGCATGTCGCGGTAGTACTTGTCGAAGAACTCTGAGTTATTGGCGAATGGCGCATAGGCGATGTTGCCAGCCGTTGCGATGTCGTTGCTCTCAGACCAATTGGTGATCGCGAGTTCACCAGGCTGGTTAACCTTGGGGTCGCAGTAGCTGGAGACGTCCCAGCCGCCATCTATCTGCAGGGTGATTAACAGTCGACCGGTGTAGCCGCCGTCGACCGCGCCATAAATCCTGGGTACAGGTGCAGCCAAACCTGCAGCGCCCAGGAGCATGGTGTTGATCAGGAATTCACGCCTTTTCATAGTCATTACTCGTGCAGATAATCAAAGTCAGACATCAGGTATATCAGGATAGATGCCCAGGTGTTTTTCATGCCGGTCGGGTCATTGCCGTTGTTTCCTACAGCGTCATCTCCCTCCCAGTGCTCGTTTCGGGGGAAACTGCAGTTTTCATTCGGCCAGTCCCATGCCCAGTCGCCGCGTTCGCTGATGTGCTCCATCCTGGCCTGCCAGGTTTCAACCAGGAGACCGTAGGTTGCATCGATTTCGGCATCATCGGCGTCCAGTTCCTCACCAAGGAAGTACTCGTGCAGGAACACCAGCTTTTCCTTAATGGTTGCGGCGCCGACTGAGTTACCGGATTCGGGATTGGCATCAGCCACGGTGATACTCATTTCGATGTCATCAGGTCCTGCCTGTTCTCCCCACGCGACAACCTCGAGGGAATGCTGACCCTCTGTTGTGACAGTAAATGGGATAGAAACGGTGCAACTGCTCCACTGGTTAAAACCCTGCGAGTAGGGTGTGCCGCAATCATAGGTTGCGCCTGAATAGCTGTCGATATCGCTGAGGGGAAGGTCCACCAGCGTGCCATCGGGCCCCGTAACCATCAGGCTGTACAACTGTAGATTCCGGTCGCCAACATCTTCCTCGTACCAGTCATTCAGGAATCTGATTTCCACAGATTTGTTGCCTGGCGAAAAGTCGCTTGCCAGCTGGAATGTTTCCCGGCTGCCGAATGCGTTGCTGGAAACGGTGAACTCGGATGCGACCTCTGTTGCGGGTGTGACGTTTGGTTCGATGCCAGCGAACATGCGCCGTTCACTGTCTGAAAGACTGAAGTCAATCATCACAGCCGGGCAGGCCATGCTCATGGCCTGGCGTTCGGCAACGTTGACCATGAGGGCTGTCAGCCCATTGCTGCGTTCGGTGATGCCATTGGAATCGATGCCGCCATAGTAAATGTTGAAGCGGTTGCCCAGCTGCGTATACCGGCGATCGAATTCCCAGTCATCCAGTTCAGAGTCGTCACCCCAGGCCCAGCCGACAAGTGACTCTGTTTTCTTTTCCAGTTCTTCCGGGGTCAGCAGTCGCCTTGTGCCCAGTTCTGAAACCAGACGGTCGCTGACTTGTGAATTCTCAACTTCTGCTGCTCTGAACCAGGGGCTCATAATCAATTCGGTCAGCATGTCTTTTGCATTGTAGGGTGTGCCGCCGTTGATTCCGCTGGCGAAGGACTCACCCATGTCCTCTATAAAACTGTTCTGCTCTTCGAAGGCGGCAAGGCGCTGCGAGAAGTCCACATCGGTTGAAACCGAGGGTGCCTCCAGGACTTCGTTACCCATCAATGCTGGCCACCAGAATTTTACTGCGGCGGTGGCGAATCTTGGGTCATCAGCTATTTCCTCAGCAAGCCACTGCAGGCTTGTGTCTGCATCAGGAACAATAGCGCCATCGAATCCGGGTGTTCTCATGTCGCGAAACCAGGTATCGCCTTCCTGGTACCCGCTGGGCTCGGCATCTTCATCGAACCATTCAGGGTGTTTGTAGGTATCCGGCAGTGCATCCATGCCACCCCAGGCATCGCGAAAAATGCCGCTGTTGCCATAATTCTGGTAGGCGCCCGCGAGTGGATCCATGATCTGGTGGCAGACCGTGCACGCAGGGTTATTCATGGTCGGGTTGTTTGTGTCGGCCAGTGCTGCCGGGTCGGTGGTTCTTTCCGCCGAATTTTCGATATCCACGCCCAGGAAGTGATAGTAGGTCCAGCGTGACCTGGCGCGGTTGCGATTAGTCTCCGTGGTGGGGTAGCGATTGAGGAACGCGAGAGTATTCAGGACCCCGGCATGGGGATAGTCGATATAGCCACTGTGGGCATCAATCCGGTTACCGAAACCCTGGCGAAACTCTGAAACGGTCTGGTCATCGTTGAGAATCTGACCGTTGTTGGTCCCGGGCTTAAAGACGGTCGGGTCTGTTGTAGAAAAATTTGCCCCGGCGTTAAGGAGGTCATTGGTGATGTAGTTCACCATCATGTAGTCCGCAGTTACAACCTCCTGGTAACTGCGGTCACTCTTTACCACATATGCGATCAGTTCGACCGGCGCTCTTGCCATACCCCAGAACCACTTGTTCTGCCATTCGTTCCAATCGATGTTGCTGTCGCCCCCTGCGGCAACAGCGTCGTTATATTTTCGGTTTGAGACATCCGGAAAGTTGCCACCCTGTGTATCGGCGGCTTCAAAGAACAGATTGTTGATGAACGCATCAGTGAGCAACCGGTCATTGGCGCCGCGGGTCAGAAACTCGTCGAAACCATCGCCCTCCATCATGCCTCGGATGGTGCTTCTCAGGGCAGACTCACCACCAGCGCTGATTGCATTGCTTTCTGCCCTGGTGAGTGGAGTGCCACGAAGCAGCATGGAAGCCCTTCGGGCAGTCTGTTCCGGTGACGCCAGCGTTACACCATCCCAGAAAGGGCCATTGTTCGATACCTGGGTTTCGGAACCGAGCAGGTCAACAAAGGTGCTGAGGTTTTCGAACTCCTGGTCTCCAGTCGACATCTGGGCGCCGCCGCCGTGACCAATACCCCGCGCCTTGTCCAGCAGCAGCTGACCGCCGTTCTCTGTCTCGGAGACATAAGACTCCAGAACGCCGTAGTTTGTTTCAAGGTAACCGCTCTCGCTTGTCGGTACGTACAGCAGCGGGGTTAAGCCGGCGACACCATTCGCGACGTGGCACACGATGCACTTCTGTTGCACCGTCGCGGAAATGTTCTCTTCGTAGTAAGCAAAGGAATCCTGGACTTCCTCAATGGTTTCGCCTTCGGTAGCACGGCTCAGGTTGGTGATAAAACCGGTTGTGTTGTCGAGGGTACCCTGCACACTGACTGACTGGGTTGCAGTCACCGTCAGTCGCCACTTGCCGATTCCGTCACCGAAGGCTCCTGCGAATCGTTCAGAATCACCTGCTTCCAGTTCCTGGGCGGTGATGTCGATGGATTCTTCGCCAGGCAGATTGAAAGTAACTGGAGTAGCTTCAGGGTTGCCGGCATCGTCGTACCCGGTGATGGTAATGGCTGCCTGGTTGCTGGTTTCGTTGGTGACCCTGATATTGCTGCGCCGCTCGACGTTGCTTCCAGGATTAAAAACGGGAACCTCATGTACATTGCCACTGGAAGGCACGGCCCGGCTGATATTGGCCATCAGGTTATCGGTTGTTTCAACAAGGCTCATCACCTCTAGGGTGTCCGTGGAGGAGACGGTCATGCGCCAGCGGCCGTTTCCATCGCCGAGCATGCCTGATAAGCCCTCACTGACGTTGCCCGATTCCAGGTCTGCGATGGAGACATGCTGCGCCTGGTTTGGATTGAGCGTCATGGTGACATCACCACCGGGTGCCGGTGCGCCATCATCATCCGTGGCTGAAACGGTGACTGTTGCAACGTTGGTCGAGGTATTGATGATGCGCAGTGAGCTGGTTCTTGTGGTCTCATCTGCGGGCTCGACAAGTGTTAACTCGCGCGAATTTCCCTCGCCGGGTGCGATGGCGCTCATGTTGCTGAGATAACCGCCAGGCAGGCGAATGATCGACATGACATCCATCTCTAGATCAGATGAAACAACCAGCCGCCAGTTGCCATCTCCTTCACCGAGCGCGCCGGACAGGCCTTTGTCTGTGTTTCCGGTTTCGATGTCTGATGAGTTCAGCTGCTGTGCGTCATTGGCAGCAAGTGTGAAGCTCATCGTGCCGCCTTCATTACCGGCGTCGTCATAACCCGTCACAGTGACGGTGCCAGACTGTGTTGTGAGGTTAAGAATCCGCACGAAACTCTGCTGGGTGGTTTCAGCCGGATCCTTAACGAAATAGACATAGTGATCGTTGCCGGTGGAAGGCACGGTTTCATTCATGCTCGTCAGAAATCCACCCGGGGCCCGCATCAGGCTCATGACTCCGATGGAATTGTCCGAACGAACAATCAACTGCCATTTCCCGGCACCGTCACAAAAACTGCCGCTGAGCCCTTTGTCGGTATTGCCGTTCTCAAGGTCCTGTGACGTAAAGTGGAGGCCTTCCTGGGGACCGAGGGAGAAGCTGACAGGACCACTTTTATTGGCCACGCCATCATCATCGATGCCATAAACCTCAAACTGCGTGGTGGCGTCATTTGGGTTGTAGAATCGAAAGAAGCTCTGCTGCGTAGAGTTGCTGCCCGGGTTGGCGTAAGGCACTCGTTTCTGGAAGCTCAGGGTCGAGCTGTCAGCTGTTTCCGCGACAACGCTGTCCTCACATTCTGCGCCACTGGCTGAAACCCTGGTGAAGCCATTGTCCGAGGCGTGTGAAAAATCCTGCCATGTTGTGCCCCCGTCCTTTGAGGACTGGATGCCCGCCTGTGCCTGGGCCACCAGGGCGCATAGCAAAAATGCGCGAAGGGTACTTCTCATAGCTGCCTCGTCTTTAAATTCTTATTGCGATGTTTGTAATGACGCTCGTAATGACTATGTGGCACGAACAGGTCAAAGCTCGCACAGCCCAGATTGGTTTTACCCCGATATGACGGAGACCTCATAAAGAGTGGATAATCCACGAAGAGAGGTCAAGTATGTCGAGAAGAAAATATTCACCGGAGTACAAGCAAGAAGCCGTGCATCTGGTTAAACAGTCCGATCGCCCCGTATCGGAAATTGCCCGGAACCTGGGCATCAATGACAATATGCTCCG
>JADHNI010000113.1 GCA_016779585.1 Pseudomonadales bacterium | reverse complement strand
GTAGGTTACCAGAATAAACAACACACCGAGGTTACCCAGCAGGTCGTGGGGTTCATAACCCGTCATCACATATCGCCCGAAATCAGTTGGAGAAACAAGTTTCATCAAGCATAAACCAAGGACCAGACACTGGACAGGATGAGCAGATGCCTTGTACGACGGTCAGCTGCTCGACGAACTACCCGGATCAGATATTCCAGATTACATCCGCACCATGAAGCATCTGCGCGGACTGCCTGTCGATATAGTCCATGGTGGTCACGAACCCAGTTTCGGCCGGGACCGGATGATTGAGCTGATCGATGCCTATCTTGACTGGCGACACCTCTAAGTCATTGTTTATATTGCGATATCATCATAGAATCACCGCATGTCGTCTGCTGAAGTAACACTTCAAATAAAGACACAAGTGGGTAATGTTTCTCCCACCATGCTTCAGACGCTCTTAATTCTGCTCAATCTGTACTTAAAACCTGATACAGATCGGGACAATCTCATCCAAACCATCGAATCTGATACAACCGTTTTCAAGGCTTACCTTCAGGCGGCGTCACCCGCGACGCTTTCCGGCTGGCACGAGGCAATCAGCACGGAACAACTCCGCGAGCTGTCACTCGCTCTGGCAAACCAGGCAGCCACAGGACCTTTAGGTATCAATTCCGACGGATCACTGGACAGGGACGCACTCGTGGCGACCAGCCGCTCCCTGATGTCCGCGCTGGATCCAGACCAGGTCAGGGGTGAGACTGGAGGAATCAAAACTGTCCCAGGCGCTTCGCTATTTTCAGTGTCCCCTGGAAACCCTGCACGGTACACATCTTGTCACCAGTGTGCTGGCTGTGGCGCTTGAGCTCAATGAAAGTTCACCGGACATTCCTGGATGCGCCTCCCTGCTTACTGTGGACCCCTCCATTCTCGAAGGACTGGCCGGCACACCCGAACGTATTGAAGCGCCCTCCGATGTCGAGACCCGGTTTTCTGAAACACTGGCGAACGCCAATCTCTATGCCTCCACCCTGCGTCTTGCCGCAACCATGGATCGACTGGATTGCCTGAGGGAAGTCAGTACAGCGCTGTTCTCAAGTGACAGGATCAGCGTCTACACACAGCGAAACTCAGGCTGGCACAACGGGCATCTCCTGTTCGAGGTACCACAATCCCTGGTTGTCACCGCGGCAAGCACCGGTTGCCCGGTCTCAACCGTTGCACATGCCATGACGGTGATGGACGACGAGGCGCTGCAGGATCTTGGCACCAGCGAGGGTATTGCGCTGCCCGTGCTGCTTGATGATGGTGGACCAGGCAGTTGTGTCGCGGTGGTCTTGCTCGGCATGGATACATCCCTGCTGATGACACTCACCTCCAGGCCGGAACTGTTGGACGCCTTTAACAGTATCGCCAGGGGATTGTTCCAGGTAGCGCCATCACGCGACATTGACCTCGAGGATGTAGACAACCGGGCCAGGGAAATCATTCACGAAGCCAACAATCCGCTATCTACAGTACAGAACTATCTCAAGGTGCTGTCACTGAAACTCGGGCCTGAACACGATGCCCAGTCGACCCTTGAAAGCATCAGCAGTGAGTTGATGCGTGCTGCAGACATCATTCGAAGCTTCCGGGACATTCCTGAAAGCGCAGGCAAAGGCCAGGGTGTCTGCGATATCAACAAATCAATCAGAACGGTGGCCAGCCTCTTTGATGAAGGTAACGAGCATATCCGGTTCAACTACCAGTTAAGCCGGCAGGCACTGGCGGCTATCGGCACCGATGATTTCAAACAGATAGCGACAAACCTGATCAAGAACGCAGTGGAGGAATTGAGCCCGGGCGATTCAATCACACTAAAAACCGAATCCAACCTGGTATCACAGGGAAATCACTGGGTGGAAGTCACCATCATCGACTCTGGGCCCGGCATACAGACCGGCGTTGGTGACATCTTTGAACGGGGGATCAGCACCAAGGCGGGTGCACATGCTGGCGAAGGACTCGCCGTTGTTAAACATCTGACTGAAAGAAGCGGCGGCTTCGTCAGTTATCGCACCAGCCCTGAAGGCAGCGAATTTCGAATAACTCTAAAACAGGCCAGCTCATGAACGCTCTGACTGATACAAAAATCTGCAATACGGTACTGATCGTCGATGACGAACCCGGACAGCTCGACAGCCTGAGCGAACTCATGACCCTCTCCGGTTACGAAGTTAATACCGCCAGCAGCGGTAACGAGGCAATAAAGCTGCTGCAGGAGAATCTCTACGATACGATCCTGCTGGACCTTAACATGCCCAACGGCAGCGGCTATGACGTGATTGATCACGTGGTTGATAACGGTGTGCACGTTAAAGTCATTGTTGTCAGTGGCAACACCGATTTTGATTCCACTCGCAATGCACTGAAGCAAGGCGCCTATGACTTTCTCAAGAAACCTTATGTGCCTGACGAGCTGCTCGCTACAGTCAAAAACGCCACCAGCAAGAAACAACTGGAGCTAGCCAACGTAACCATCCATCAGAAGCTGGAAGAATCAGAGCACCTGCACCGTTTTATTGTGGATCACTCCCCCGATATCGTCTTCATGCTGGACAAGGAAGGCAGGTTCACTTTCCTCAACAATACCGTGTACCAGACACTGGGGTTCGATAAAAACGAGTTGCTGGGTGAGCACTATTCAAAGCTTGTATCCAACCCGAGCCAGGACCAGGCCAAGTACGTGTTTACCGAACGCCGTACCGGGCAGCGGAAGTCAAACAATGTTGAACTGAAACTCAAGTGCAAGGACGACTCCGAGTATAGATACTTCGACACCACCTCCATGTCGGTAGACCTCGGCAATGACAATATCCACGGTAACCCCATACAGGGTACCTACGGCGTAGCGCGCGACGTGACGGAAAAGAAACAGGCCTTATCCTGGAACTGGGTCGATACGTACTGGATCGCGCCTGTGCCAATGTAGCGCGATGGCGAGCCGAGGGCATGACCGACGTGCGGGTCTCTATCAATTTCTCAGGCATGCAGGTAGAACAGGATTCATTCATCAATGAAATCAAGGATGCCCTGAGCAAACATGACCTGCCCGGAGAAGCCCTGGAAGTGGAAATCACCGAGAACGTGATCATGAATGACATGTCGAGTGTGATCAAAAAACTGCGAGAGCTTGCGGGACTCAACATCAAGATCGCGGTCGATGACTTTGGTACCGACTATTCCTCGCTCAGCTACCTGCAACAATTCCCGATCAATACGCTGAAGATTGACAAGTCGTTCATCAATTCCATCAACGAAACCGAGGAGGCGGCGAGCATTGTTGACGCTATCGTCGCCATGGCCAAGGGACTCAAATTAAGCCTGATCGCTGAGGGCGTGGAAACCGACCCCCAACTCGAGTACCTGAAGTCACTGGGTTGCGAGGCTATTCAAGGGTACCTCTTCGGCAAGGCCGAAGGTTCTGAGCGCACCAAGGAAATTCTTGCACGAATCGAAAACGGCGAGCCGCTACGCAACCTGGCCGCCTGATTAAAAATCAGATCTGGTTCGCCCGCCCGAGCCAACGGTGCATGGTCTGTTGCATACGCCAGACTTTAGCAGGTTGATACAGGCTTTCCCGCATAAAGCTGCCCGGCTCAATCATATCGCGCACCCTTAAGCTGCAGTCCAGATCCTTACATACGATATTACCCAGTGTATGCCTGCCTTCACTGCCTTTGACCGACACGGTAAACATCGCGGTGCCATTGGTCTTGTGCACGTGATGACACCAGGAACACATCTCCATGCGGGGTTTTCGAGCGTTGCGTGTTGAACGCCTCATGCGCACACCCCGGATCTGGCCATCATTGGGTGACTGCAATACCACAAAACCGATGTGCCCGGCTGGATGAACCCAGCCAAAATAGTCGAGATCGTCCCAGGGCACGTCGGACAGGTCTGGAACAACGAGGTCTTCGTCGTCCCCCTGGAAAGAGGCTACGATTTCTTCTCGTGTCAGCATCAACATAAAAAAACCATACTACGGTCACCCATCTACAGCACAATCTGACCAGGGTTCACAATGGACTGTTCTTTCAAACGCCGGAGCCGCTCTTTCTGCCGCAGTTTCTCGGCCCTCTTTGCAGAGGCAACTGAAGCGGTCGGGTCATTGAGACGATCGTAACTTTCGGCCAGGGCATCAAACAACAAGGCATCATCTTTGCCGAGACGTGAAGCACGCTCAAGGTTCTTACGCGCGTGTTCCAGTTTTCCCTGGTTAATCTGCATTTCTGCAAGCTGCAGATGGTAGTAGGGATTCCGGCGGTAGTAGCGCGACACGGTTTTCAGGTATTGATCCGCCTCTTCCTCCCGGTCGTTTAGCAGGTACAGCTGAGTAAGGTTAGCCAGGGCAGAATAATTGTTTCGTTCGTACACGAGCGCACGCCGGTAACTCGCCTCGGCCAGTTCATACTCTCCAGTCCTGCGATAGGCAGTACCAAGATTACTCCAGATATCCGAGTTTTCCGGCCAGAGCTTGAGACCCTGCAGGGATTTGTAGATACCGTCAGGCAGATCTCCCGACACCATCGACTCAACAGCAAGGTTGCTGTAATAGAGTGCCAACGCCTGCTCATCAGTAATGCGCGAACGCTGTTTCTTGTCGCCCGTGAACTCCGGTAAAAAGTCGACGACATATTCCGTCTGCCCGAGATCACCTGCCGCAACAATGTGCTCATAACGGATCATTGTGCTGCCATCATGAGTCCAGCTGGGAGGAACCGTGACAATCTGGAAGTAACCATCGAAGTCCAGGTGCCGGGCTGCGGCGACAAACAGACTGCTCATCGAAAGGCAGTTACCACGCCTCTTGTTGAAGGTCCCATCATGATCATAAGTGGACCAGGCATGGTACTGGATGTTCATCTCGTCCGCGTCAAAGAAGTAGGCGCTGAGCTGGTTAAATTTACGGATGTCACCCCAGTCAGGATTAACGCGTTCTGTCAGCGCCTGTTTGACCTCATCAGACAGCGGCAGGAGTACGTCTTCTGGCAGGCCCACAGATACTTCAGCGATTCGTGCGCTGAGCTCCGCGTCTGCGGCGGGATTAATCTCCGGGGGTGCAGACGCACACCCGGAAACAAGCAGGATGAGTATGAGGGTTAGCTGGCGCACACCCTCATTGTACACATCATGAACTGGATTCTTCTTCCATTTGAGATTGCAGGTAGTTCTGCAGACCCATCTCTTTAATCAGGTTCTGCTGGGTCTCGATCCAGTCGACATGTTCTTCCTCGTTATCCAGAATCTTCTCGAACAAATCGCGGGTGATGTAGTCGCGCTGTTCTTCGCAGTAAGCAATAGCGTCGCGCAAGACAGGGATGGCGATCATTTCTGATTCCAGGTCACACTCAAACATCTCCTCAACCGTCTCGCCGATCATCAGCTTGCCGAGGTCCTGGAGGTTGGGCAGCCCTTCAAGGAAGAGGATACGCTCCATCAGCCACTCCGCATGCTCCATTTCCTCGATGGATTCATGCCGCTCTTTTTTCGCGAGCTTCGTCAGGCCACGGTCCTCAAGGATTTTGGCATGGAGAAAATACTGATTAATGACCGTGAGCTCGTTCTTCAGCACCTGGTTGAGGTAATCAATGATTTTCGGGTCTTGTGGCTTCATAAGTCTCTCTCAAACAACAATTGTGGCGTGATCATACCGGCGAAATCCGTAATGTCAAAGAATTTCCTTATAAATCAATAACTTGATAATCAGTGTCATTCTCAGGCGGCACTGTAAATATTCTTGCTATTACGAATCGTTCTCATTTATTATTTGCCACATGATCATTTGTGTCTGTAAGAACGTCAACAGCCGCCAGCTGAAAGAGTGCCTGGCCAAGGGCATGTCCCTGGATGATATCTCCGAGCAGATGGGTCTTGGCACCGGCTGTGGCCGTTGCCTGGAATACGCCTGCAGCATCGCCGAAAAAGAGGCTCCACTGATCGCGACTGAAACCGCGTTCGCCTAAGCTACCCTTCTGCGAATCACCCACCGAATCTGATCTTCCCCGATTACCACATCAGCCGTCTTCATTTGCCTGAAAGACGACAACGCACCGCGCCACATTTCTATCCAGATACCCAGGACCGTGTCTCTCTCATCACCTGACATACCCCTGACAATTCTCAGGTCGTGCTGGATAAGCACAATTTCTTCATCACCCTGCTGCACCTCTACCCTGTCACCCAGCCCGTCGAACATTTTTGCCAGGTAATCCGCCGCTGTATCCAGGTCGCCATCTTCAACGCCAATAATCTCGCGCGTCTGGGTAAGGTACTGTAAACCGATCAAGCGCGCTGCCTTGCACCCCAGATCATTCGTTAGATCATCGCCAAGAACGGCTTTCAGTTCGACCAGTCCGTTCCTGATGTAATCCATCGCGTAGTTTCGGTTGGCTTTCTGCAGACGTTCCTCGTTCCACTGGTCAGTTGGCAGTACCGGTTGTTCTTCAGCCTTGAAAGGTGGAGGCATTTCTCCCTTGGCGAACTGCAGGAGCTCATCATCTGACAGGTCGTGATCGTACTCCTTGAAATAACCGCAGAGTCCGAACTCACCCGTCATGTCTTCAGACACGCAAACGTAACCCAGCCGAGGATTTTTCAGTGACACACCATTGTGGGCATACCAGCCGTTGAGGAATCCCCGGCTCACGCCTACCGGCACTCCGCAGATCGTGGGTCCATGATACATCCAGCGCGGATAACGAAAGCGAACCCAGGCCTTCTGGTCACTTTCATACATGTATTCGACCGGTACGCCACCGACACTGTTTGACATGACGTGATACCTGGCACATGCCACAGCATCCGGCAGGTCAGTTAAACCAAGCTTCTCAAAACTCGAGAGAAACTTGTCCAGGTGCTGGCGCCGGAAGAGCCGGAACATCCAGTCACCAACTTCCTCGGGGGAGCGGTTCGTGGAAACCATCAGCTGCAGGCCGAGCAGCAATGCGTGGTGCAGTTCCGCCTGGGCCTGGATATTGAGGGAAGCTTGCTCTGTTTCTGTCACGTGGCGCCCTATCGTGGTGCTAAACAACGCAGGGCATCCTACACCATGCCTTGCCGTGGTGCGCACCGCTCACATGCAAAAATCAAGATTGGCGAGTAAAACCAGTAAAAATCACGCAGACAGCCTGATCAGAAAAATTGGCATCCCCTTTGCTTTGTATACAGTGTCTCAACAAAGCGGAGATTGCCTATAAAGCGACACGAATAAGTTTGTAGGAAATTGACTCCCAGCGAGGGTTCCTCCCTCTCCCTCGCTGGTCTACAAACCTTACCTTCCTTTTTACTCCCTAGAATTTGTATCCCACAGATGTAATCCCCCCGGAAATTAGCTGGGGTTACGAGTAGAATTTTCTACCAAGGAGATTCTATGAAAAAGCCAAGATTCAGCGACAACCAGATCATTGCCATTCTCAAGGAAGCCGAAGCCGGTGTGCCGGTTCCAGAGCT
>JADHNI010000038.1 GCA_016779585.1 Pseudomonadales bacterium | reverse complement strand
CATGGTGGCCCCAAATCACGACCGAGCAAGCTTTTAAGTCAAACTGGCAGAACATTTTTGAATCCGGCATGTCTCCCGAAGATATTGCATTGATGGGCGGCCGTATCGCGGACAGACTCGCATTCGTTTTTATCGCTGGCTACCAGGCTGCGGTGCGACGAACCTTTGAAGTCAGCGGAGACAGGTGGAGCGCGCTGGCTGTTTCGGAAGACCGATCCGGCACTCTCCCCGGGCTTCGTCTTGGGTCTGATGGACTGGTTCATGGATACAAGACCTGGGTTGCCGCCTGTGACCTGCTTGACGAAGTCATTGTATCCGTAGGGGAACCTCCTGAAAGCGAGCTCTATCGGGTGCGATTGCCAATGGAGACCGTCACTATCGAAGCCAAAACCGGGGTGAATTTTCTCGCGGAAATGAGCCAGGGTATCGCCAGCTTTGACGGTGTTTCACCTGAAGCACTTGAAGGTCTGCCGTCCCCGGAGTTGAAGCAATTCGCGAGGCTCGAGCCACTGTATATCTACCTGGCACTTTGCGCCAACCTGCAGGAACGTGGTCACCCTGCCGCCGATCAACTGATCCAGGATCTGATGGCAGTCGCTGCAGGAGATTTTTCACAGGACGGGGTGAAACAAAGGTTTGCCGATGCCGATTTACAGATACAGGCACTGTTCGAGGGAGATGATTCGCCGGCATTTGAAGGCAACTTCGAGGCTGATAAAGGCCTGATAAGCCTCTACTCTCCCGTCATCCAAAAACGCGCAGGTCGCGGTTAACTGTGATACCGTTGAAACAGATTGGCAAGCAGTTAGGTTAGCAACATGACCAGATCTCTCACCCTTGAGTCCTATATGGTGAAAAAGCCTGCAAAGGTCAATGCCAACGCGACGATCCTGGAAGCCGTGGACATCATCCTTGAACATAAGGTGTCAGGACTTTGTGTTGTTGATGACAATGACAAACTCGTCGGCGTACTTTCTGAACTCGATTGCTTGCGCGCGATCGTCGATCGCATCTATGTCAACAAGCAGTCGAGCGCGGGATACGTTTACGAGGTCATGACGAAGGACGTGGAAACAAACAAAGCCGGGGATGACATCATCTCTGTCGCTTCTTCGATGTTGCAGAACAAGCGGCGACGCCGGCCTGTGGTTAACGGTTCAGACCTGGTTGGCCAGATTACCTGCCGACAGATCCTGGGAGCGATCCAGGACTTCACCATTCCTTCCCGGTAGATTTTCCCGAGACAAAAAGAAAGGGCCTCCGAAGAGGCCCAATCCAGAGGGAGACAGTTACCTGTATCAGGTTCTGACAAACTCAGGGTAGGCTTCGACGCCACACTCTGAGACATCAACACCCTGGTATTCTTCTTCTTCGCTGACCCTGATACCCATCGCCAGCTTCAGGACGAACCAGACTACGAAGCTTGCAATGAACACCCAGGCAAAGATGGTGATCGCACCGACGATCTGACCCATGAAGGTTGAACCATCGTTAGTGATTGGCACCAGAAGAAGACCCAGCAGACCGCAGGTACCGTGTACCGAGATCGCACCGACAGGATCGTCAATCTTGATCTTGTCCAGGGCCAGGATAGAGAACACTACCAGCACACCACCCAGGGCACCGAAGATGGTCGCCTGCAGCGCTGTCGGAGTAGATGGTTCAGCAGTGATCGCGACCAGGCCAGCCAGTGCGCCGTTGAGCAGCATGGTGAGGTCAGCGCGGCCAAAGAGAATTCGCGATGTAATCAATGCTGCAATCGCACCACCAGCCGCGGCTGTATTGGTGTTAAGGAAAACCATGGCGACCGCATTAGCGTTGGCGATATCACCAAGTTTCAGCACTGAGCCGCCGTTAAAACCGAACCAGCCCATCCACAGGATGAATGTACCCAAAGTGGCCAGAGGCAGATTTGCACCCGGCAAGGCATAAACCTGACCTTCAGTTCCATACTTGCCCTTGCGAGCACCGAGCAGGATCACACCAGCAAGTGCAGCAGCAGCGCCAGCCATGTGCACGATGCCTGAGCCCGCGAAATCCGAGAAGCCCATGTCGCCGAGCGTGTACATGCCGAATACCGCATTACCACCCCAGGTCCAGGAACCTTCGAGCGGATAAATTACGCCTGTCATGAAGACCGCAAAAATCAAAAAGACCCAGAGTTTCATTCGTTCAGCAACCGCGCCTGACACGATGGACATGGCCGTTGCGACGAACACAACCTGGAAGAAGAAGTCAGAGGCACCGGAATAAATTGATCCACCCCGGAAGTCGTCCTGTGCAGCGAAATCAGCCAGCACAGCATCAGGATCCACATCCCCGATACCTGCGAGGAAAATCTCTCCGCCGTACATGATGGCGTATCCGCACACCAGGTACATGATGCATGAGATGGAAAACAGCGCGACGTTTTTTGTCAGGATTTCTGCCGTGTTCTTGGACCGGACAAGTCCGGCCTCGAGCATGGCAAATCCGGCCGCCATCCACATGACGAGTGCACCACAGACAAGGAAATAAAACGTGTCCATGGCATATTGAAGTTCAAAAGTTGGTTCCACAATGACCCCTCCAGGTTTAAAAGAGTTACTACTAACGAAATCTCTTAAAGCAAAGTTGATGCCAGAAATGGCCGCACCCCGAAAAAAGGGCCATACGACCCGATTCGGTGCGTTTCAGGCCCGTTTCGAATGGATAGTGCGCACCGATATGATGCAGAACAATTGGGTCCGCACTGTTTTGAGGCGCTTAAACGCACTCGTGCGGAACTCGCTATACTCAATTTTCCGCGCACAATCCAGGACAGCAGCGAGTGCAACCAGACTGGTTTCAACGGGCCCTCAAGCAGGGGCCCGATCATCACTATGTAGACATTGACGGCGCCAGGATCCACTACCAGTGCTGGGCTTCTACCGACCCGACCGCGAAAGGGCTCCTGCTTGTGCATGGCCATGCCGCCCATGCGCACTGGTGGGATTTCATCGCCCCGGCATTCACGGGGCATTTTAATGTCGTTGCCCTGGATATGAGCGGCTCCGGAGACAGCGACCATCGGGATATCTATTCCGCTACCGGATTCGCCGGGGAAATTATTGGTGTATCAAACGCTGCAGGGCTCAACTCTCCCATTGTCGTTGGTCACAGCTTTGGTGGTGCCATGACGCGCGTCGCCGCGTGGCAGCATGAGGAGGCATTTTCAGGTCTTGTTCTGGTGGACTCCGCAATACCCGGGCACAAGGGATCAAGACGGGCACCGCCGATGCCGAAACTGAGGGAAAGGTTCTACCCCTCTGAAAAAGAAGGCATGCGGCGTTTTCGACTGCGGCCACCCCAACCCTGTGGCAACCAGTACGTTCTGGATCACATTGCGGCTACATCATTGCGGGTTACAGACCGGGGCTACCAGTTCAAGTATGACAGCGCCGTATTCGCAAAAATGCGACATGCTGAGGATTTCCCTGCCGCAACCGAAATGATCCGTGATCTGGCCATTCCAGTGGGCATGATCTACGGTGAAAACAGTCGTTTCTTTCCACCGAAAGTGGTCACAGAACTGGAGAAAGTAATTCCACCGGCGAGGATTCGATCAGTGCCAGACGCACATCACCATGTGTTCCTGGACCAGCCACTGGATTTTGTCACCAAACTGAAAGACCTGCTGGAAGGTTTCCAGACGCCAACTCAGTAGGGCCGTTCACCATCATCAATGGTTATGCGCTGCATCTTTCTGTGCAAAGGCCAATAATCATTCACGGGTTTATGCTGGGTAATCCGGTTATCCCAGAAAGCGACAGAATCCGGTTGCCAGCTAAAACGACAGGTGAACTCGGGTGTTGTGACATGCTGGTAAAGGTAATCAAGCAAGGCCCGGCTCTCGCGTTCATGCATACCCTTGATCTTTACCGTAAACAGCGAATTCACATAGATACACTTTTTCCCCGAAACAGGATGTGTACGAATGACCGGATGCTCAACCGGTGGATTTGCCGCCACCATATCGGCAAGTCGCTCGGCACCACCTGGCTCCGCAAGACTTTCCTTGAATCCGTAGGTGAAGTCATGAACCGCGGTCAGACCCGACAACATGGCCTGCATCCTGTCTGACAACCCTTCGTAGGCAGCGGACATGCTGGCAAAAATGGTGTCCCCTCCTTTCTCCGGGATGATGACGCCATGCAGGATTGATCCTAACGGCGGGCAGGGCCGAAAGGTCATATCTGTATGCCACATTTCTATTTTTGAAGGCCGTTCCCGGTCATTTTCAAGTATGGTGATCTGCGGATAACCCTCGACATGATCGTAGGCTTCATGCAGCTGTGGTTGCCCGAAACAATCCGCCAGGGCAGCATGATGCTGGGGCTGCATAGGCTGGTCACGAAAGAACAGCACCTCGTGATCCAGCAGAGCCTGCTGCAGGCTGGATAAGGTATCTTCATCCAGAGGGCGACACAGGTCGACGCCTTCGACAAGGCCACCTATTGCGCCCGAATATGTTTGGACCTGGAACATGGGAGTGTGTTAGGTTACTGGGCGTCCAACTGTTCAACCAATCGCTTGGCCTTCTCTTCCAGCTCTTCAATCAGTTCCTTGGTTTTATGTACCGAAAGCGCGACGACCCGGTCTGGACCCAATCTCCTGAGTCCGTCAGCCAATTCCCTTGCGGTCTGTTTTGCGTCGTTAGACATGATGCATTCCAGTGAAAAAAACGGGCGCCATCATACCATGTCTCCACTAACCCTGTTATGTTGCTGCGCATGCCAGAGTTCGAAGTTAACTACCGCGGGACCAGGCTGTGCATAGATGTCGAGATTGGTTCCGCGGGCCTCAGCATCAATGGACTTGAGCGCGACCGCAAACCGTTGACGCCAGGCCAGAGCATCAGCTTAAGCAGCACGGTACAGACCGACTACGAGTGGCATGAGTTTGTCGAGGGCATTCTGGAAATAGGTGAAGAACAGGTAAAAGTGACCCTGACCGCAAACAGCCAGGTGCTTATCGAGGAAGTCCTCGAACGAACATGAAGCTGGCAATAAATCACATCGATATTGGCATGTGCATGGCGACTCCGTCAGTACACAGGGCCATGCAGTTCGACTGCGAAGCACTGGGTGCAGTAGCGCTTTCAGCGAACCACTGCCGCTGGGCGACAACCATATTCCATTTCGTTGAGGAACCCGGTACCCAATACCGGGCTCCCAACACGCTGAGGGCTCCCAACACGCTGAGGGCTCCCGACACGCTGAGGGCTCCCGGCTACCGCTATCTCACCGTACCGGTGCATAAAGTAGATTCAGAACATGAACGCCTGCTACAGATGGGTGCCACTGAGGGCTCGCCACCCAGGACCCTCCGTACCACTGCCCGCATCTGGTTCATCAGGGACCCGGACGGTAACGACATAGAAGTACCACAACGAGCTTCGCTGACCGGCGACCTGACACCTGGCTAGCCCCGGATAACTTTGGGAGTATATATGCCGGATCCATCGGCCGACACGGAAAACGCCAGCATCAGCGAGGCAAGAGCCAACGAACAACCGTTCGGGTTACACGGTTCAGGCAGCGCTCCTGACTGGCGCATCTGGCTGGGTCTCAGCATAACCGTCATCTGGCTGCTGACGCTGGCAATCTACGTTGAACATGCCATAGGCTGGCGCCATATCTATGATGCGCCGATTGAAAGAGTCGGCAACTTCCTCGAAGGAGCATTTGCCCCCCTTGCGTTTCTCTGGCTGGTGATCGGCTACTTCCTGCAGAAGAAAGAGCTGATGCAGAACACCGATGCCATCAAGATGCAGTATGTGGAAATCCAGAAATCAGCCGAACAGGCGGTAATCCAGTCGGAGGCTGTGCGTCGGCAGGCATTTATACAGGTCGCGGAAAGCGTCCGGCAGCAGCTTGGCGCCATTGCTGCTTTCCTGTTCCTGTCCAGCCAGTCCGCAAATGAACGAGGCGTGGTGAGCCAGGAACGTATCGGTGAACTCTGGGAGTCGCTTAACAATTCCGACCCGGAGGGATTCAGCCGTTCCCTGCTACAAATACGCGCCAATCATGGTCCCGCGTATGCCTACAAACTGGTCTGGGGTACACCTATTCGCACCAAACATTCCGATAACTTCATCTTCAACTTCGAACGCCTCCTGGAAGAAGCTTCAGAAGCGGACAGCAAAGGAATGATCCACGACGCGCTGCTGGGCAGCGCCCATGGCAGGTTGTACCAATGGATGATCGAAATGCGCGAGACGCCGCCAGAAGGATTCCGCTATGGCGAATATGACTTTGACCCGGATGAAGTTGATGAACCCGCTTGAGAAACTTACACGTGACAGACAATCCGCCCGCAGTCACGAAGACAGCAATGCTGATATCTGCTTTCTTTCCCTGAGCCAGGACGGCGTTCCCAGCGTTCGAACCCTGGTCATGCGTGATGTAACGCAGGAAGGCATTACCCTCTTTATTAACAAGACCAGCCACAAGTGGCAGATTATTCAGTCTAACGAATGTGCTGAGGCACTTGTATGGCTACCCTCGGTGCAGCGACAGTACCGGGTGAGCGGACGAATTGAAGAACTCGGACGGGAAGTCATTGAGAGCAACTGGCATCGCAGGCCAGTCGGCAGCAAGTACCTCGACTACAGTTACGAACGGCTGGCACCGCAGAGTTCAGAACTGGAGGCTCGTGACTCCCTCGTTCAGTTTGTGCGTGGCCTGAAGGACGAGATTGATGAGGATGACATGTCCACGCCCGAACAGGCGGCTGGCATCCTGCTTCGCGCAAATGCGGTCGAGTGCCTGGACCTGAACAGCCCCGAGCGCCTCCATGATCGAAATCGTTACACCCTGGAAAACGGTAGCTGGCAACAAACCGTACTGATGCCGTGAGCCAGGAAAGAAACAGCCCTGAGCCAAATAAGAAACAGCCCTGAGCCAAATAAGAAACAGCCCTGAGCCAAATAAGAAAAAGCCCTGAGCCAAATAAGAAAAAGCCCTGAGCCAAATAAGAAAAAGCCCTGAGCCAAATAAGAAAAAGCCCTGAGCCAAATAAGAAAAAGCCCTGAGCCAAATAAGAAAAAGCCCCGGCGAGATTCTCGCCGGGGCTCGGTCTTCATAAAGGGAGACTCCTGAGCTAGTTCAGCTCGGAGGCTCCCCAGATAGACTTAACGTTGATGGGATCACCTCCTTTTACAATCAGGGTGCCACTGGACGTGCCGGGAGGTTCCCCCTGGTTAGAACTGCCCGCACTGAAACCATTTATAGCTTATACCGGTACTGTTTAGAAGCGCTATTGGACAGCTTTGATACCACTGAGGTTGGCGAAGCAGGTTTCAACCGCAGTGGCCAGAAAATCCTGCATGAACGCCATCTCTCGCTGGTCCTCGCGAACCGCTGCATACAGGGTGCACCAGAGTCCTGACTCACCCAGTTTCTTAGCCATCACGGTGCCCTGCTCCAGGTACTCGGTCAGGGCCCAGTTGGGCAGGCAGGTCACACCACGTCCCGAGGCCACAAGCTGGATCATCATTGGTGTCAGCTCGGCTGTTCGAACTTCCACAGGCTCCACATCCATCGGATCCAGGAAACGGGTAAAGATGTCCAGTCGATCCCGCTCCACCGGATAGGTAATCAACACCTCTTTCTCAAGATCATCCGGCAGGATCATGTTTCGGGCTGCCAGCGCGTGTTCATTACCGAGGGCCAGCATCGCCTCGTAGGTGAAGAGTGGGACATAGGTAATACCCGGCAACTCAACCGGGTCCGAGGTAATCACGAGATCGAGATCACCGCGCACCAGTGCAGGTAGAGGCGCAAAACTGAAGCCACCGGTGAGGTCAAGCTCAACCTCTGGCCAGTTTGAGCGATATCGATCCAGGCAGGGAATCAGCCACTGGAAGCAGCTGTGGCACTCGATACAGATATGTAACCTGCCCGCTTCACCACCAGCCAGGCGGGAAATGTCACGCTCGGCACTCTTCACCATGGGCAGAACCTCATCGGCAAGGTTGAGCAGTCGCCGCCCGGCAGAAGTAAACCTGGGGGGTTTTGTCTTACGGATAAAAAGAGTGCAATCAAGCCGATCTTCCAGGTCTTTCAGCTGATGAGATAGCGCTGACTGCGTCAGAAACAGGCTCTCGGCAGCTTCCACAAGGCTACCGGTATCACGCAACGCAACGAGTGTCTTCAGATGCCTGAGTTCAATCATGATCCTGAGTGGAGTCCGTAAGGGGAGTGCCAGAATGAAGGAATTTCAATGTATACTCAAATTCTTTAAAAACTGCTCAATTTGACCGTTCGGCTGGGAAATACCACCGTACGTTGTCGCGACCGACAATTGGCTTGACTCGCGTCGGATAGAAGACACAATGAATCGGGCATCAATATCGAAGGGCCATCATGTTTAACCCATCGTCAGTAGTCATTGAAGCGTTTGTTGACGAGCTCGTGGAGCATTACGTCAATATGTACGGCCACAATGAATCAGATATTCATCTGATCGTTTCCAATGCACGCAACGCTCTGGAAATTATCGCCAACAGCGACGCACCTTATCATGACGTGAATCACACCATCATGGTCACCATGGTGGGTACCGAAATCCTGCGCGGCAAGATACTCATCGAAGGCTCGGTCACTGCCAACGAATGGGTCCATTTTGTGATCTCACTCCTGAACCACGATATTGGTTACGTCAGGGGCATCTGCCGGGCTGATCGCTCGGGCCGCTACGCCATTAACATGAATTATGAAACGATTGCACCGCCTCCAGGATCCACTGACGCTGTGCTGACGCCCTATCACGTGGATCGTGCCAAGCTTTACATCCGGGAGCGTTTCGAACGTGAATCCAGGATTGACGCCGCAACCATCTGCGACAATATAGAACGCACCCGCTTCCCGGTTCCCACAGAGGAAGACCACCAGGAATCATCGGATTTCCCCGGTCTGCTAAGAGCTGCCGACCTGATCGGACAACTCGGTGACCCCCAGTATCATCGCAAAATCTCCTCGCTGTTCGCCGAATTCAAGGAAACTGGCCAGGCAGCAAAAATGGGTTACACCACCGCGGCTGACCTGCGAGAAGGCTACCCCGGATTTTTCTGGGATGTGGTGACACCGTTCATCACCGAAGGCATTCGCTACCTGCGCCGAACGCAGGAAGGCCAGGCCTGGGTGGCAAACCTCTATGCCAACGTCTTCACCGAAGAACATGAGGCACCCGCCTATGGTCCGGAAAGACATGAGAAAGGCGACCGCCGCTCGGAAGGCGAATCTGTCTTCAAGATCAAGGAAGTCGCAGAAAACGACAAGCGAAAGGAATCCGGAAGACGCATCTCCGATCTGGTCAGCCGGACCGCTCAGTAGTATTTGGGCGGCAAAATTCGTAGACTTCCCGTCCTTTTGACCGGGATGTTTTTTGATGCTGGCCGCCGATCAGCGCCCACCGAAGTTTCAGGTAATTGATCAACCCAAACTGAAAATCTGCCTCCTGGGGTATCGCAGCAACCCCTACAGTGGCGGCCAGGGCATTTATCTCAAGTTCCTCAGCAAGGCACTCGTCGACCTTGGTAATCGTGTCGATGTAATTTCAGGTGAACCTTACCCGGAACTGGATGAGCGGGTTCGGCTGATCAAATTGCCTGGCCTGAATCTTTTTGAAGCCGAGAATCACGTTACAGCACTTCGACCACGACACCTGCTGTCCTATACAGATTTTATTGAATGGTGGTCCATGCTGACAGGTGGATTCGCCGAACCTTATACCTTCGGGCGCCGCCTGGTTCAGTACTTCAAACGTCACAAGCCGGATTATGACATCGTCCATGACAACCAGAGCCTGTGTTACGGCACGCTGCAATTGCAGAAGATGGGCATCCCGCTCCTGACAACCATCCATCACCCTATCACGAGCGATTTACGCATTGCCCTGCAGAGCGCAGAAAACTGGAAGCTGCGCCTTTTGATCCGTCGCTGGCACTCTTTCCTGCGGATGCAAAAAAAGGTAGTTCGGCGGCTGGAAAACCTGGTAACTGTTTCGCAAGCCTCCAGGTCCGACATCGCTACCGACTTTGCGGTTCGTGAGGATAAGCTGAAGATCGTACACAATGGCATTGATACGGAGGCTTTCCGGCCTTTGCCCAACATCGAGCGAGACCGATACACCGTGATGGCAACTGCTTCAGCCGATGCGCCACTCAAGGGTCTCGATTATCTGATCAGGGCCATTGCTGAACTCGCTGGCGAAATGCCGGAGCTGAAGCTCACCGTCCTTGGCAAACTCAAGAAAGACGGCGACACGGAGAAGCTGATCAAACGGCTCAATGTCGGTGATCGAATCACCTTCCACTCCGGTCTCAGCACTGAGGAAGTCACGGAGCTTTATGCGCACGCTACCTGCGCGGTAGTGCCTTCTATCTATGAAGGGTTCGGATTGCCCGCGGGAGAGGCCATGGCCTGTGGTGTACCCGTTATTTCAACAGATGGCGGCGCACTCCCTGAAGTTGTGGGTGACGCTGGCATCATCGTGCCGACACGCGACGCCAGCGCACTGGCGAGTGCAATTAGAGTCATGCTGGATGATGAAAACCTGCGCGAAAAGCTGGCGGAGCGGGGACGCCAGCGAATCCTTGAGAAATTCAGCTGGGCCGTCGCAGCAAAAGAAATGGAAAAACTCTATCGCCGCATCATCGTCGAGAAGGCCAGCTGATGGGACTGCAAACCATTGATTTCGAACGAATGAAACTCGCTTCTGGTGAGCGATTACTGGACCTGGGCTGTGGCGAAGGTCGCCACGCGCTATCTGCATACATCGTACGCAACCTGGAGGCTGTAGGCATAGACCTGTCCCTGAAGGACCTGAAAACCACGCAGGAACGGTTCGAGCAGTTCGTGGAACCGGAGAATGACCAGAAAAGCCTGGTGATCTCGGTCGCCAACGGAGAACAGCTGCCGTTCGAGGATGAGTCTTTCGATAAGGTGATCTGCTCAGAAGTGCTGGAACATATTCCACATTACCATGGCGTTGTTCGCGAGATTGCCCGCGTGCTGAAAACCGGTGGTATCGCCGCAATCAGCGTTCCCCGCTACTTCCCGGAATGGGTCTGCTGGAAACTGAGCGATGCCTATCACGAGGTTGAAGGCGGACATATCAGAATTTTTAACGCGAAGGATCTGCACAGGGATATTGAGTCAGCGGGGTTCATTCGATACGACAAGCATCATGCCCATGCCCTACATGTGCCCTACTGGTGGCTCAAATGCCTTTTCTGGCGCGAGGCTGACGAGCCCCAGGCCGCTGTTGTTGATGCCTATCACCGCTTCCTGACCTGGGACCTGATGAAACAACCGTGGATTACACGCTGGCTGGACTATCTGCTGAACCCGATTATGGGCAAAAGCGTGGTGATGTACTTCGTAAAAACACACAGCGCGGTGAACAACGAGGTTGAAGCCGCATGACCCAACTTTATGTATCTATGGGCTTCTACCCTGAGGAGTACTTCACGGGAACAGTCGACTATATCGCGAGCACCCAGGATGCTGATGGTGCAATACCATGGTTTGACGGCGGTCCCATGGACCCGTGGGATCATATTGAATCTGCCATGGGCCTGGCGATAGGTGGCAGGCTGGAAGAAGCGAAAGCCGCCTACGAATGGCTCAAAAACAATCAGTTACCAAATGGCAGCTGGCTCGCTGCCTACAAGAACGGCAAGGTCGAAGACGGAACCCGGGCAGAATCAAACTTTGTTGCCTATGTTGCGACAGGCGTCTGGCACTACCACCTCATTTCAGCCGACACTGAATTCCTGGAGGACATGTGGGATACCGTATCTCGAGCCATAGAGTTTGTGTTGCGACTGCAGGGACCCCAGGGACAGATCTACTGGTGTGAAGACACCACCCTCGGTATTCGCGAGGACTCCCTGGTCACCGGCTGCTCCAGTATCTACAAATCACTCGAGTGTGCACTCAACATCGCCACGACCCTCGACAAGGAAGTGCCACACTGGGCGCTGGCGCGGACGAGGCTCGGCCACGCCATTGCGCATCACCCGGAAGTTTTTGACCGGACATGGGATTCCAAAAGTCGATTCGCCATGGACTGGTTCTATCCGGTCCTGACCAATGTCATCAAGGGGAAAGCCGCAAAACAGCATCTGCATTCACGCTGGAATGAGTTTGTTGTAGCGGACCTGGGTTGTGTCTGCGTCAATGATGAACCTTGGGTAACGGTTGCAGAATCCTGTGAACTCGTCATGTCACTCTTGTCAGCCGGGCAGTACCAGCACGCCGTGCACCTGTTCAGCTGGCTGCATCAATTCCGGGATGACGACGGCTCCTACTGGACGGGCTACGTTCACCGGGATGACGCCTTGTGGCCAGAGGAAAAACCCACCTGGACAGCGGGCGCGGTGCTGATGGCTGCTGACGCTTTGTCCAATCAAACTGATGCCGCGCACCTTTTCCGCCAGGAACTGATTGTAAACACCGGCTCCGCTTCGACCAGGGAAAACCAGGACCCTGCATAGCGGGCGTGGCATCTTCAGGGACCTGTCAGATTCTTCTAAGCAGACCCAGCGTCTTTACCCGCTCAACTTCCTCAAACAGCCCCGACGCAAGCGCCAGCCTGAATATCTCGTAAGGTGCCTGGCCCCCTTCCGCAGATTCAGGAAAGATATCGTGAATAGCCAGGACTCCACCAGGAACGATATGGGTAACCCAGCTGCGGTAGTCGATCATCGCCGCCTCAAGGGAATGGCCGCCGTCGATGAAGACCATACCAAGGGGCGTACGCCAGTCCTGCGCCGCAACGAGTGAAGGCGCAACAATGGGTACAACCACGTCTTCCAGGTTTGCTTTTCGCATCGTGGACCGAAACTCACGGAACGAATCCATGAGACCCGCAGATTCGTCGTAGAGGGCAGCATCATGATATTCCTCGCCTGGCTGGTGTTCTTCCGAACCCCGGTGATGATCCACCGCGAACAAAGTGACACTCGCCGTTCGACAGGCTTCCCCGAGGTAGACGGAAGATTTGCCGCAGTAGCTGCCAACCTCCAGGCAGGGGCCGACTTCAGCTGCAACCAGGCAGTACTCATAAAGGGCACGCCCCTCGTCCGGGTCAAGAAAACCCTTTACCTCATCAATATCAAGAGGAAGTTCCATAGTGGTTCCCATTCAGCGTGTAAAAAGTCAGAAAGTAAAAAAAATGACCAGGTATACAGGCACCAGCAGGCATACAGCGTAGATAAAGATATTGTTGGCAACCGGCCATTTTTGCTCCTCATTCAGGGGAAACTTGTCCCCGATCACGAGCCAGACGCAGCTTCCAAGAATGATGGACAGAATTGTGCTGAGTACGATGAGTCCCATTTTTTCCCTACAAAGAGCTTAAAGTCCGGTGAGCGGCAACACCGTCAAGGCATCACCAGGTGAAATAGTCTGGCCAACATCTGCAATCGCGAGCGCATCAGCCCATACAACAGACGTCATGATACCGGAGCCCTGGTTAGAAAATCTCTCGGCAATTGTGGCGCCATCACGGTTGTGCAATCTGACTCGAAGGTATTCCCGGCGGGTACCACCCGTAAACTCAAAGTCTGAGACAGCCGTTGTGGTTTCAGGTTGGATGCGACTAAACCCCTGCATCGCCATCAGGTAAGGTCTCGCTACCACGTGGAAAGTCACAAAGGTTGAGACCGGGTTACCCGGCAAACCAAAGAAAGGTTTGCCGGCCACATTACCATAGGCAAGCGGTTTGCCGGGTTTGATAGCCATCTTCCAGAGGTCGACCCTGCCCAGTGTTTCAACGGCATCCTTGACGTGATCTTCTTCTCCAACAGAAACACCACCTGAAGTCATGATAACGTCTGCCTTCCCGGCTGCACGTTCGAGCACCTCCAGGGTCGCCTGCCTCGTATCTTCTACGATGCCGAGGTCTACCACCTCAAAACCAAGCGTCCTGATCATGGCTGACAGGGTATATCGATTCGAATTGTAGATCTGGCCTGGCCCCACCGGTTTACCTGGCTCCACCAGCTCGTCTCCGGTTGACATGATGGCAACCTTGAGCGGCTTCTTCACCTCCACACTGGGCACACCCACGGAAGCGACAAGACCCAGGGTCTTTGCTGTCAGCTTGTCACCACGGGTCAGTATGATCGAGCCCTGTTCGATGTCCTGGCCGCGCCGCCGCACGTTTTCACCTTTGTTGGGGAGCTGGGTCAGCTCAACCTGTTGATCGACGAGCTTTGTGTTTTCCTGCATGACGACCGTGTCTGCGCCTTCAGGTATGGAGGCACCCGTGAATATCCGGGCAACCGTGCCGGGCTCCAGTTTCCTGCCAACATAACCGGCGGGTATTCGATCGGAGACGGGATAAGCGTGATCGAGCATTGCATCACTAAAAGCGAGTGCATAACCATCCATTGCGCTGTTGTCATCCGGCGGCACATTGACGCTAGAATGGATGTCGCTCGCTGCGCAGCAATTCAGGGCATCATCCAGTGATCTTGATTCAGTTTGCTTCGAAACGACGACTTGGCCCAGCAGTTCCTCGACGACCTCATCGACTGGCCGTAATGGCGACATGGTCAGTGACTGCCTTTTCGGATCAGTTCGGCAAAGTTGCATGGACGATGTTCAATATCGAGTTGCGTCTTGAGGATGCCTTCCCAGGCGGTCCTGCAGGCTCCAGTGGAACCGGGCATACAGAAGATCACGGTGTTATTGGCAATACCGGCAAAAGCCCTGGACTGCACAGTAGAGGTACCAATGTCCTCGAATGACAGCTGCCGAAACAACTCCCCAAAGCCCGTGATATCAACATCAAACAGAACAGAAAGCGCTTCCGGGGTAGAGTCCCTTGTTGTAAAGCCAGTGCCACCAGTGGTCAGTATCACTTCAATGGCTTCGTCAGCGATCCAGGAAGACACGATGGCACGAAGCTTGTACATATCATCAATCTCGATATGTCTTGCCGCCACTGAGTGGCCATCAGCAGTCAGTGCATCACAAAGAAACTGGCCGGAAGTATCATTCTCCAGGGTCCTGGTATCAGAAACCGTTAACACTGCGACCTGTAAACCGTTCGTCATATTCCTTCCCTACGCGCCCGGATCGTGGGCTGTGTCATCTTGCCAAGGCGAAACAAGAAGGCCATGATACATGGCCATTATCAAAGAAAGTAGTTAACTCCATGAGCGCGGCGATCGAGAAAATTCTACCGAGGCTTGAAGTCTTCAACTTCCTGGAAGAAGAAGACTAGCCGATTATCGTGAAATACATGTTCAGCTAGGACTACGATGCAGGTACCTACGTCTTCAAGGAAGGCGCGCACGGTGCTTACATGTTCTTCATCGTCAGCGGTGAAGTTGAGATCATCAAGCAGTTCGATACGGCAAAACACACCATTGCGAAACTGGGTACCGGTAGATCCGTGGGCGAGATGTCATTGATTGATGGTGCACCACGTTCTGCCACGGCACGCGCAAAAACAGCCCTGAAACTCATCGTGCTGAAGCGGGAAGATTTCAACAAGCTGAACGCAGAACATCCTGCCATCGCCAACAAGGTTCTGATGGGCATTGCCTAGCTGTTGAGTTCAAGCCTGCGAGATACCAATAACCGGTTTACTGAAAAACTACTGTCAATCTGCTGACAGCCTTTCCCTGCAGTTATTTACCTTTCCAGTTGGGTGCGCGCTTCTCTGCGAACGCCAGCGGACCTTCAACAAAGTCATCACTGCCCCGCATGGCAGCAATCTGGTCGTACTTGCCCTTGATGGCGGCTTCCAGGCTCTCCGCATCCATGCCTGCCATGGCTGCCTGCTTGCTGCCTCGCACAGATAGAGGTGCACACTCAAGTATCTGGGCAGCCCAGGCTTTTGCCCCTTCGAGCGCCTGACCTTCAGGCACAACGTCGTTCACAAAACCGAGCTGTTTACCTTCTTCTGCACTGACTCGCCTGCCTGTGAGCAGCATGCCCATGGCCTGTTTCATACCTATCTCGCGCGGTAAACGGTGGATGCCACCGGCCAGTGCCGCCAGGCCAACCCGGGGCTCAGGTAACGCAAACACCGCATTCTCGGAAGCAATAATCAGGTCGCAGGCCAGCGCAATTTCAAAACCGCCACCCATGGCAACCCCATTTACTGCTGCGATAACCGGCTTTGGGTTGTCGAAGCGGGAGCTCAGCCCGGCAAATCCGGAAGCAGGCTGGCCACTCATATCACCACCAGACGCCTGGTACTTAAGGTCATTGCCGGCACTGAAAGCGCGGTCACCCGCGCCCGTGATGATCGCAACCCACTGGTCAGGGTCTGATGCAAAGTCATCAAAGGCTTCAGCCAGCTCGCGGTTTCCCGGTGGGTGCAGGGAATTCATGACCTCTGCCCGCTCGATCGTGATGATGGTTAGTGGTCCTTCTTTTTTTATGCTACTGAATTCACCCATGGGTGTTCCCTCTTCGTTTATTAGTCGTGTCAGTCTAGCTTAATCAGCAAGCGCCCGTTCAATCCTGTCGGCAGCTTCTTCGAGCACCGACCTAGGGCTCGCAAAGTTAAGCCTGAGATAACCGGGACCGGCGAACTTCGACCCGTCGCTGAGCTCGACGCCATGATCGAGCAATTTCTGGTAGGAATCGTTCCAGCCTGTTTCCTGGAAGTCCAGCCAGAGAAAGTAAGTTGCCTGCGGAGGCAGTACACGAATCCTGCCCATCTTTAAGAATCGAGAAACGAGGTAATCACGATTGTCCGCCAGATAAGCGACTTCCTCGCGCAACCAGTCCTCGCACTCCGAATAAGCCGCGTGCATGGCGGCCAGCGACAGAACACTGATGTTTGGCACCAGCCCCGCTGCCCATCTTCGAAACCTTTCGCGAATTTCTGCATTCGGGATAATCGCAAAGGCGCCACCCAGGCCGCTCATCGCGAACGCCTTGGATGGAGACGACAGTGTCACTGTTCTGGCTGCCGCTTCCTCTGATACCGCTGCCATAGGAATGTGTCGGGCACCCCCGAACAGGATGTCAGCATGGATCTCATCAGAACAGATCAGCACATTATGTTTCTCGCAAATCTCAGCGATGCGCTCAAGGTCCGAATGCGACAGCACCCGCCCAAGGGGATTATGCGGATGGCAAAGCATCAGGAGACGGCAATCGGGATCGCTGGCCAGGACCTCAAATGAATCATGGTCAAACTGCCAGCTATCACCATTTTTGACAGCCGGCAGCTCAAGGCGTTTTCTTCCTGCATTCAGGGGCGCATGCAGGAACGGATAATAGATCGGCACCTCGGTGACGATTGATTCATGGGGGCCGGTAAGCGCCCGGCAACAGAGGTTCAGACCCTGGACAACACCTGGCATAAAAAAGAACCAGCCCAGTTGTACCTGCCATCCATAGAGCCGCTCCAGGCGTTCCGCGATGGCAAGCTTAAGCCTGTCAGGGACCGTGTCATATCCGTGCACACCCGTCATTCGGGTACTAATGGCCTCTTCCACGGCAACCGGCAACCTGAAATCCGAGTCACCAATGGTCAGTGCCAGGACTTCCCCACGACCGCCCCAGCGACTACTGTCGCTGTTCGATCGATCAATAACTTCATCGAAACTCATCACACTAGCGTATCACGGTATAATCCATCGACAATCCCACTGGCGGGAAAAGGAGCTGATTATCATGGGACTCTTCACCAAGAAACTGGATATGCCCAATACGGAAACTGCACTGCCGGGCCGCACCGAGGAAATGCCCGTACCTGAAACCCATTTCGTGAACGGCAACCCGATGAAAGGTCCTTTCGCCGGTCACCTGGAGCAGGCCATGTTCGGCATGGGTTGTTTCTGGGGTGCAGAGCGACGCTTCTGGGAGCGCGAAGGTGTTTACATCACCGCAGCGGGTTATGCCGCGGGTATCACGCCCAACCCGACCTACGAGGAAGTCTGTTCCGGCATGACCGGGCACAATGAGGTCGTGCTCGTGGTCTTTGATCCGACGATCGTCACCTACCAGGACCTGCTGGAGATTTTCTGGGATTCACATGACCCCACCCAGGGTATGCGCCAGGGTAACGACATCGGCACCCAGTACCGATCGGGTATTTACACCTTCTCTGAAAATCAGGCGCAGCAGGCACAGCAGAGTCTGGAAGTGTTCCAGGGCAAACTCAGGGAAAAAGGCTTCCCGGCCATTACAACTGAGGTGATTTCAGCCCCTGACTTTTATTATGCGGAACACTACCACCAGCAGTACCTTGCCAAGGTACCCAATGGCTATTGCGGCCTGGGTGGCACGGGCGTCTGCTACCGGGACTGATCATCAGGCGGTTCGCGTCAGCCGGCTAATCGCTTCCTCGTAGCGGGCAATCGTGTTCGCAATGATATCCTGCGGTAGCTCCGGACCCGGCGCCGTCTTGTCCCAGAGGCCCTGGGCGACCAGCTCCTCCGTGTAATTCCGCACGTACTGTTTGTCAAAGCTGTTCTGTTCCTGGCCTGGTTGCCAGTCATCTGCCGGCCAGAAGCGGCTGCTGTCCGGCGTCAGTACCTCGTCAATCAGAAGCAACTGGTTTTCTGCGGTCCAGCCAAACTCGAATTTGGTGTCTGCGATGATAATGCCACGCTCCAGTGCATAGTCGCGGCCTCGCAGGTAAACATCCATCGCGGTCTGCCGGATCACGTCCATTGTCTCGCCGCCAACAATATCGCACGCCGCCTGAAAACTGATGTTCTCGTCGTGCCCTTTTTCGGCCTTGGTCGAAGGCGTAAAGATCGGTGCCTCGAGCGGGTCGCTGTTTAACATACCGGGGGGAAGCTCAATTCCACAGACACTGCCATCACGAAGATACTCCTTGAAGCCGCTGCCTGTGAGATAGCCGCGGACGATGCATTCGATGGGTACAACCCGGGTCTTGCGGCAGATCATGATTCGCCCTTCCAGCAGGCGGCGCTCTTCGTCGGAGATCCCGGGGATATCACCGGGATCTGTCGACACCAGGTGATGGGCAAACTCCCCCGTAAAAAACTCAAACCAGAAAGTAGACAACCGGGTCAGCAGTTTGCCTTTGCCGGGAATACCATTGGCCAGAACGACGTCAAAAACACTGACCCTGTCTGAAGCGACAATCAGAACGCCGTCACTGCCATCAGGCAACGCAACGTCATACACATCCCGGACTTTGCCAACTCGCCGGTTCGGCAGCGGCAGATCCGTTGTCAGGAGTGCTTCCATCAACTTTCCAGTGCCTGAGCAAAATCAGCGAGCAGGTCGTCCGTTTCTTCGATACCGATGGAGAACCTCACCAGGGAGTCATCAATACCCATGGAGGCACGGCGTTCTGGCCCCATTTCGAAGTAAATGGAATGCGCCACGGGAATCGCGAGTGAACGGGTATCGCCCAGGTTGCTGCTGCAGATCACCAGGTCAAGCCTGTTAATGAAATCAAAACAATCGACATCGTCGACGAGCTCAATACTGAAAATGCCGCCATGGTATCGAAATAGTTTGCTCGAACGCTCATGCTCTGGGTGATCCCGCATACCCGGGTAATAAACCTTTTTCACCTTTGGATGATTGCCGAGGTAATCGCACAGTGCCTGGGCATTGCCGCAAATTCGTTCCATACGAAGTGCAAGCGTGTCTGACCCAACAGAGATGTGGTGTGCCGCTTCAGGTCCCAGCGAAGCACCGAAATCACGGAGACCTTTCTTCTTGATCTGCTGGATCGCCCAGCCGGATGGATCACCTTTCTTGTAGTTGTCGTAAAGATTCGGAAACTCGCTCCAGTCGTAATTGCCCATTTCGGTGACGGCACCACCCAGGGCATTGGCATGCCCGCCGATATACTTGGTCAGGGAGTTAATAACCAGGCTTGCACCTACTCCTTTCGGCTGGAACAGGTAAGGCGTTGTCATGGTATTGTCGACAAAGTAGATAAGGTCATGTTCGCGGCAAACTTCGCCGATACCCTCGAGATCCGATACCTGGGTTCTCGGGTTTGCAATAGTCTCGACAAACACAAGCCGGGTGTTGGGTTGAACTGCCTGCCTTACAGCATCCGCGCTGGTGGCGTCTACAAACGTCACCTCGATGCCATGAGCCGCGAAGGAATTAAACAGGCTGTTGGTGTTCCCAAAAAGAAACGACGACGAAATAAAATGATCACCTGCCCTCAGCAGTGCAAACAGGGTTGTACCTATCGCGGCCATTCCGGTTGCAAAAGCCGCCGTCGCAAGGCCACCCTCCATCATGGATATCTTGTCCTGCAGGGCGGTAACCGTGGGATTCACCTGGCGCCCGTAGGAGTAACCGCTTTTCTCACCCTGGAATACTGCGGCAAGATCACGTGCGTCATCGTAGGCGTAGGTGACCGCTGTATGTACTGGCTTGTGAATTGAGCCGTGTTCTATCGGATCCCGACGATCTGCATGGACAATCGCAGACGTGAACCCCCAGGATTTAGTTGCCATTTGTAGTGCTCCAAAACAAAAAAACCCACTGAGCTCCGCTACAGTAGGTCATCCCTCTTTAGCGGCATTTTTAACGCGCCCGCAAGCTGACATCAAATCGGCGCGAACCGGAATTGTACAGCAGCAGAACAAATCAGCGCAATGAAAGGGTGATACAATAGCGTGCTATGGATATATCAGGCTTTAACGAACAACTCAGGAATTTCCTGATCAACTCGCCTACGCCTTTTCATGCGGCCTCCAGCATGTCCGCAATCCTGGCAACCCAGGGTTTCACGCGACTGAACGAGGGCGATTCCTGGCAACTGGAACCTGGACGTTACTTTGTCACCCGCAATGATTCTTCGATCATTGCATTCGTTCTGGGCACAGAAGCTATAGAGGAAACAGGTATCAGGCTGGTTGGCGCACATACCGACAGCCCCTGCCTCAAGGTCAAGCCTGTTCCCGAGAAAGACAAGTTCGGCTACCACCAACTCGGTGTCGAGGTGTACGGCGGTGTACTGCTGAACCCGTGGTTCGATCGCGACCTGAGTCTTGCCGGACGTATCACCACCAGGGACAGTGACGGAAAGATACGCAATCGCCTGGTTAACCTGCAAAAACCGATAGCAGTGATACCCAGCCTTGCCATACACCTTGATCGGGAAGCGAATAACAGTCGCAGTGTAAATGCGGAGAACGACATCGCGCCAGTCCTTCTGCAGCAGGAGGAAGCACGAACCCTCGAAGACCTGCTGGTCGCAGAACTGGAAGGTGAGGAACTGCTTGCAACAGACCTGGTCTTTTATGACACCAACCCGGCCCGGTTCATCGGCGTCAACGAGGAATTCCTGGCCAGCGCGCGCCTTGATAACCTGCTCAGCTGCTTTACCGGACTCATGAGTCTGATCGATGCAGACGATTCACTAACTAGCCTGCTGGTGTGCAACGATCATGAAGAAGTCGGCAGCGTTTCTGCAGCAGGGGCAGAAGGCACTTTCCTGAAAGATGTCCTGATGCGAATCACACCTGACCAGGAGCAGCGCCTGCGCGCGTTTAATCGGTCACTGCTGATATCAACGGACAATGCCCATGGCGTACATCCGAACTACCCGACCAGGCATGAAGCCAATCACGGCCCCATCCTTAACAAAGGCCCGGCAATCAAGTACAACGCTAATCAGCGATATGCGACTAACAGTGAAACTGCCGGCTTTTTCAAGGCCCTGTGCCGGGATGAGAACGTCCCCTGCCAGGAATTCGTGAACCGTGCGGATATGGCCTGCGGCAGCACAATCGGACCTATCACAGCGACAGAACTGGGCATCCGCACCCTCGATGTAGGTGTCCCCACGTTTGCAATGCACTCTATAAGAGAGCTGGCAGGAAGCCAGGATGCACATGCCCTGGGCCGGGTATTGACCCGCTTTTACGGCACCCGCTCTCTGCTGGTTTAGCCCGGCAAATCAGGCCGGCAGTCGTCCGACATACTGAGCTGCCGGCCGGACAATCCTGTTGTTCTCACGACTCTCGAGGAAGTGTGCCAGCCAGCCGACTGATCTCGCCATGGCGAACGTCGCGGTAAAAAACGGCACATCAATACCGAGCGCCTGGTAAACCACGCCCTTGTAGAACTCAAGGTTAGCCCAGACCTGTTTTCCTTTTTCAGCCATGCGCCGGTTAAACGCTGTCTCAAGGGCCAGCAGCAGCTGGAGATCTTTCTCGTACTTCGTCCCGGAGCATAGTTCCACCGCAAGCGGTTTGAGAATATTGGCGCGTGGATCCACCACCCGATACTCCCGGTGCCCCATGCCCATGATTCGCCCTTTTGCAGCGATAATCGAGTCCACGTAAGCCAGGGCATTTTCTGGTTCACCCATTTCCCGCGCGGCCCTTAGCGCAGCTTCATCAGCGCCACCGTGCAAGACCCCAGAAAGGGCTGCGACGCCACCCGCCATGACCGCAGGAACAGAAGCGAGGGTTGACGCAATCACCCGGGTGGAAAAGGTGCCTGCGTTGAAACTGTGTTCCAGCTGCAACAGTTGCACAACCCGAAACGCCTCCAGCTCCCGGAGCGTTGGCTCGCGGCCATTCATCATGGTGAGGTAGCATGCAAGATAATCGGAACCCGGATCGTACAGACCAGGATCTGCCGCATACCCGAGACGCTCGGCAATAGACGCCAGCAACGAGGGGTAGCGCGCAATAATCTCCAGCCCCTGCACGGCATCATCGGAGATTCCGGCACTGGTCTCCCCAGATACCGACAACGCCGGGATCATGGATTGCAGCATCTGCATGGGATGCAGATCTGCGGGCATCGCTCGCACCATCTGCCGCTCGGTTTCAGTCAGGCGACCGTGCCTGCTCATAAACCCTGCGAGTTCAGAACTGGCCTCCTTATCCGGCAACTCACCAAAGAGCACCAGGTAAACCACGTCCAGGTAATCCATTTTGACAATGTCTTCGATCACAAAGCCACGATAAGACAGGCGACCGATGTCACCCTCCACATGGCTGATGGCTGTTTCACCGACAACAACACCTTCCAGTCCAGGCACATAACTCATCACAAACTCCTTCTATCAGTTCAATCAAACACTCCTGATATTGTTTCCCTGAAATCGTAGTTTCCGATACTTAGGTTGCCTAATTCAGGTATTAGCGCGTATCGCGCAAACTTATCCTCGCATCAGGTAAACTTACCTCGATTCAGAACACGTGGGACTGGTATGCCGGTTCACCTGGAAACACACGAGATTCGCGTATTCAAAACCGTTTACGAGGAGAACGGTTTCAATCGCGCCGCAGAGAAACTGTTTGTCACACAATCTGCGGTAAGCCAGACCATCGCGAACCTCGAACACAAACTCGATACGCTGCTGTTCCATCGCAAGCCGCTGAAACTGACGGAAGCCGGTATGCGACTGCTGCACTATGCACAGACCGTACTCTCTGAGGAAGAAACCGTGCTCGCTGACCTGAGCAACATCAAGAACGGGATTCTTTCAACACTGCACCTGGCCATGAACAGCACCATCAACCAGCTGTTCGGCGCAGAGATTGTGCACGATTTCCTTCAGCAACATCCGCTGACCCGAATCAAGATATCTGTGCTGCCAAGCCGCCAGATCATCACGGCTGTCAGCTCGGAATTATGGGAATTGGGGCTCGGGCCTTTTCAGCAGACGATGCCCGATAGATTCAGGACCATCCCGCTATTCGAAGAAACAAGACACCTGGTATTACACAAGACCCGAATGAAACCGGGAATTTCTGCAGAGGATCTACTGCATGACTATCCGCTGATCGTCTCGCACCTGGATGACCCGGACCTCAGGCCAACACTGGACAAGCTTCGGGACAACTTCGGTACCATCTGGGAAATCACGGACCTGCACATGCGGTTATCATTGGTTAATAACGGCCTCGGCATGACCTACCTGGATGATCGAATACTGGCGCAGTTTCCGGAGCTTATGATTGTAGACCACTTCCCTTTTTCTACGGTGCCCCTGACCTATGGCCTCTACTATCGTCGAGACAAGCAGCTCTCAGCCGGTGCACATCAGTTTATACGGATCTGTGAAGCGTTCAGCTTCTAGGCTTCCTGTTTTTCAGGCTAAGGCCTCACGCAGTAAATCATAGTAGGTTTCGAGGTCACTCAGAATTGCCTTTGCAGGCTCGTCAGCCCGCTCAACCAGCTTTTCTGTCTTCGCTGTGAGATCCGGCAACAGGCTACCGATTCGTTCCTGCAGATAACCCTGCCAGCGCTGAATGTCAGCCCCCTTGAGCGTAGTCGGGTAGTTGCGGCCACGGTATCTGAGCAGCATCTCTTCCAGCCGGTCATCCTGGAACCTGTTGGCAAAATCCGGGAGAGATTCCGGGGAGGCTGTCAGGAGTTCGTTCATCATGGATCGATCTGACTCCGAGAAAAAACCTCCCTGGTAAAGCTGGAAATCCGGATCATCCTTGAGTTCAAACCTGTTTACCGAATAAGCCTCATGAATTTTTTCCACAAGGCCCGGTGCCTTCATTAACGCCTGCGCTCTCTGCCCTGCTTCAACAAGGTCCAGGTCTAGTCGAGTCTGCGTAGACTCATCAAGCGTGCTAAGCGGTGCCACAAAGGGTGAACGATTGACGTGAATAACTTTCAGCGCAATACGGGATTCGTTATCACCCAGTTCGGTGTTGGAAGAGAAGACGAGCCTGGCCAATTCTTCAGGTCCAACGGACATAAGCAGCTCCGGCGATTGCGACAGGTCAAACACCACGATGCCATTGTTATTGGTCGGGTGCTGGCAGATGGGCAATACGATTCCCGTACAACCCCGGGAAGCAGGGAACATGGCAGAGACGTGCACCACTGGCTGCTTCCCCAACGGATAAAGCTGCTGGATAACAAAGCGCTTGTCTTTCAGATTAAACATGAAGTCGTATAGACGTGGCTGGACCTTCTTCAGCCGGCGGGTGACTTCAATGGTCGTGCGCACGTCAGCCAGAGCGTCGTGAGCATCCAGATGATCCAGGCCATTGGCACGGGCCAGGTCTTCCAGCCTGAAGCTGGGCACATCACCAGCTTCTGCGTTCTTCATCGGCCAGTTGAAACCGTCAGGCCGAAGTGCATAGGCTGCCCGGAACAGATCGATAACGTCCCAACGGGAGTTTCCTGACTTCCACTCCCTGGCATAAGGATCGTGAAAGTTTCGATAAAGCATCTGGCGGGTGAACTCATCATCAAACCGGATACTGTTGTAACCCGCGACGCAGGTTTGCGCCTGGCTGAATTCAGCCAGCACATGCCGTGCAAACTCGCGCTCGATATAACCCGACCGGAGCACATCTGACATGCGTATTCCGGTGACCAGCATGGCTTCAGGATTCGGCACGCAGTCAGTTCCCGGACGGCAGTAAAAGTTCTGCGGATCTGCGACTTCCTTGAGATCCAGGTCTGTACGTACACCCGCAAACTGCAGTGGACGGTCAAGGATGGGATCCGTACCGGTGGTCTCAAAATCGTACCAGTACAGGGTTTCAGGCATGCAGGGCTCCTGGTCGGTGGAAGTGACTAGTGTGTCCGATGCAGGTCAGGAGAACAACAGAGACTGCTTTCTGGCGCACCAGGACCACTACGAACGAGGATCCGGGAACATACTGCGAGCCTGCATGGAGCAGCAAAGGAGAGCACATGAAAAGTTTGACCCTGGCAACCATGGCATTCACCCTGGCAGCAACTATCAGTGTCGCCGGGTTCCTTGACTACAAGCGTTATGAATATGACGTGGCCTAGAACAGCGAGTTCGGGGGTGATGGTCCCCTTTCCAGTTGTTATTTTCGAGCACAGGAGAGTGACACAAGCCTGACCTATCTCGCGAGTTATTGCGTTACCGTATGGGCTGCTACCTACCAGGAACTGCGATACGAGTATTGATTGGAAATAGGTAAACTGTCCCTCGAATTCATTCAAAGGACAGCACGTGGCAATTTCCAGGGATTCCCTGACGCTTATTCTAGGACCCGCGCTGGCTGCGATCGTTTTTCTCTCGCTGGCTACAATTGGCTGGGAAACAGACGCCTGCTGGACTGCTGCGATCACCGTAGTTTGCGCAACCTGGTGGATCTTTGAGCCGATCCCAATACCTGCCACTTCCCTGATCCCCATTGCGGCGCTACCACTGCTTGGCATACTGACCCCGGCGGAGGTCGGTGCGTCCTATGGTTCCCCGCTCGTCCTGTTACTCATGGGTGGCTTCATCCTCAGCACCGCCATGGAAAAAAGCGGCGCTCATCGAAGGGTTGCGCTGACGATGGTGAACCTGTTCGGCGGCCAGAGCAGCCGGCGACTGGTGTTTGGCTTCATGGCAGCCTCTGCCGTGCTCAGTATGTGGATATCCAACACCGCCACCACTCTAATGCTGTTACCCGTTGCACTCGCAGTCATTGAACGCAGCGAAGACAAGCACCTCGGGACGCCTCTTTTGCTTGGAATTGCATATGCGGCAAGTGTCGGCGGTATCGGGACGCCAATCGGCACACCCCCAAACCTGGTCTTTCGGGAGATCTACGAACAAACCACCGGCATAGAGATAGGCTTCTTCACGTGGATGTCCTGGGGTATTCCCGTGGTGCTGCTGTTTGTACCGGTTATTGGTTTCTGGCTTACACGCACGCTCAATTACCGGGGTCACATAGACATGCCCCGCGTCGGCGAATGGCAACTAGAAGAAAAGAGAGTGTTTATCGTTTTCGCGATCACCGCAGTGGCCTGGATCACTCGAAGCCAGCCATTTGGCGGCTGGAAAACCTGGCTGGAACTTCCCGGCGCTAACGATGCCAGCGTGGCGCTGCTCGCGGTCGTGGTCATGTTTCTTGTGCCCAATGGCAAAGGTGGGCGGCTTCTTGACTGGGAGACAGCGGCCAAAATTCCCTGGGGCATGCTGATTCTTTTCGGTGGTGGCATTGCAATTGCCAAGGCATTTGTGGTCTCGGGGTTGAGTGCAGCCCTGGGAGACTTACTTGCAGGTGTTGCTGACTGGCCACTACTCCTGATGATTGCCATCATCTGCCTGACCATCACCTTCCTCACTGAAATAACCAGCAACACCGCTACCACGACATTGATGATGCCCATACTGGCTGCGGCAGCCCTGGCGGCAGAACTGGACCCGCTACTGCTGATGGTGCCTGCTGCTATGAGTGCCAGTTGTGCCTTTATGCTACCCGTGGCCACGGCACCGAACACCATCGTATTTTCAACCGGCAGGTTTCCGACCAGCCTGATGGCAAGGGAAGGATTCGCCTTGAACCTGACAGGTGCGGTGGTGATCAGCCTGGTCTGCTATTCGTTACTCTGAAAGATCCCGGAGTCTCTGCGTTCGTTCATCACTGTCCAGTTTCGCAAGAGCCTGCAGCCATTCGACAAAACCATCGAAGCCACGCTGTTCCAGTTGACCCTCCATGACAGGCACCCACTCATGATAGTCAGCGACCGTCTCCAACTTGGCATTGTTGATCGGGCTGCGCATCCAGTATAGATACTCATTGCCCTCGGCCCAGGATTCGGCAAGGCGCTCATAGCGCACCACCAGTTCACCAATGATCACGGACTTCCGCTTGAGTTTTTCCTCCCTGGACAAATCGGAAGCATACACACCCCGCAATTCCGCGCGCACCTTACTAACAAGGCTGATCACCTGGTCGCGCCTGGCACGGCTTGCCTGGTATTTAACAAAGTCATCGGCGCGCCCCTTCTCAGCCAGGTATCTCTCAAGTACGTACTGTTCGACTGCAGTAGCCAGGCTTTCATTGAAACGGGTGTCGCCCTTAACGTAAACAAGTTGATGAGCAAGCTCATGAAACAAGAGCGCGGCAAGATGTTCCTCTGACCTGAACAAGAAAGTATCCAGCAATGGATCCTTGAACCAGCCAAGCGTTGAGTAAGCGCCAACACCTCCAACATAAACATCCAGCCCCTGCTCACGCATTTTGGCCGCATATTGACGCGCATCTTCTTCCCGGAAGTACCCCCGGTAACTGACACAACCGGCGACGGGGAAACAGGAAGTTTTTAGCGCAAGTTCCAGAGGGTCGGCTGCAAAAACGTTCCACACGACGTAAGGTCGCCCGGTCTCGACATAGCTGGTGTATGCGCCGCCAGTTTCGAGACCGGATTCTTTCGCGTAGGCGAGAACATCAACTGATAGCTCCAGTTGATGACGCAATTGCGGGTCAATATCTGACGCCAGAAGTTCCGGTACAGCCTCACGTTGCCAAAGGAGATGCGTCTGCCCTGCTATCGCCTGCCGATAGAAATGCGCCGACTCACACCCCCCGAGACTGAAGACCAGGAGCAACAGAACCAGTGCTTTGAGCGCAACATACATGATGCGGAGTTTACCGCCTGTGAAGCAGCAGTAGCGAGTTTCGGGTCGCCCTGATATGGTTACGCCGAAAAATTGCTACCATCTTTGGGACACCCTGCGGGATGTACACTGACCATTTTGGCCTGACGGAAACACCTTTTTCCATCGCGCCGAACCCACAGTACCTGTTCATGAGCAGCCGTCATCGCGACGCGTTGGCGCACCTGCTGTATGGCGTTCAGAGTGACGGCGGTTTCATTCTGCTGACCGGTGAAGTGGGAACAGGTAAAACGACCCTTTGCCGCTGTCTCCTGCAACAGGTTCCGACCGACGTCGAACTTGCCTTTGTCCTTAACCCAAGGGTGACTGTTGATGAGCTACTGGCAACCGTGTGTGATGAGTTCGGCATCAACTATGAAGCCGGTGCTTCAGTCAAAACCCTCGTAGACAAGCTGAATGAGTTCCTCCTCGATTGTCATGCAAACAACCGCAAGGCCGTGTTGATCATTGACGAGGCGCAGAATCTCTCCCGGGATTTGCTCGAGCAGTTACGTCTGCTCACCAACCTCGAAACCAATGAAAGAAAACTGCTGCAAATTATCCTGCTAGGTCAACCGGAGCTGCTTGAAATGCTCGAAAAGCGGGATCTGCGCCAGTTCAGTCAGCGAATTACGGCCCGCTTTCATCTTGAAGCCCTGAAACAGGCGGAGACTGAAGACTATATTGCACACCGCATGTCGATCGCGGGAGGTTCCGGAAAAGTGTTCAACCGCGCCGCTATCCGGAGGATTTACAGGATTAGCAAAGGTATTCCGAGAGTCATCAACCTTATCTGCGATCGATCACTTTTAGGGGCCTACGTTGAAGACAAAACAGAGGTGACGCCTGCGATCGTAAACAAGGCCGCAAACGAAGTGCTGGGCCTGGAAAAACGGCGAAGCAGGCAACAGGTGCCCCTGGCCGCGTCACTGGCAACCCTTGCACTGTTTATGCTGGGACTACTGTTTTTCCTGCAGCGGGACCTGCCCGGACCAGCGCCTGAGATAACCAGGACTGCAGAGGACGAGGCTTCAGAAGTCACACAACCCGTGGCACCCCCACCAGAGAAACCCTTGCCACCCATTCGCGGGCATCGCACCATCACCGAGGCGTATCACGACCTGTTTGCCCTGTGGGGTTCCGCTTTCGAGGACAGGGATACCCACCCCTGCGAACTAGCCGGGTCAATTGGTTTGCAATGCCTCACCGACAGCATGACGCTGGACGAGCTGCAGACAATTAATCGCCCGGTCATAGTCAGAATTGCAACACCAGGCAATAACGATCGCTACCTGACAATATCAAGTCTCAACGAGCATGCTGTCATATTGTTTGCGGGGACTGAAGAAGTTGTTCTCAGTCACCAGCAATTCGAAAAACTCTACGACGGCGAAGCACACATGATGTGGCGGATGCCACCTGACTACCAGGCGCCCCTTAAGAGCGGCGACACCGGAGCTGCAGTGGACTGGCTCGTCGTCCGGCTGTCGCTGATTGAAGGTAGTCTGCCTCCTCTGGAAACCGGATACACCTACAATGAGCTCATAGAGGCGCGCGTAAGGAATTTTCAGGCCAATGTCGGCCTCACACCCAGCGGCATAGTCGACCCGCTCACGTGGATTCACATCAACAGCGTGGAGGCAATCAGCATCCCCACGCTCAGCGGCACTGACCAGGGGTAGGTATGTCTTACATCCTGGATGCATTAAACAAGTCTGAGCAGGAACGTGCACGCAAACGCGCGCCGGGTCTTGCCGCCCTGCACGGCGACAGGGAACCTCGCAATTTTACACTGAAACACTTCCTGCTCATCCTGCTGGCACTGGTCTTCGTGAACCTGGCAGGGATTTACCTGCTGTTTGGAGATCGCCTGGCAACAGCAACTACAACACCGACGGAGATCGAAATATCCACGTCCAGGCCATCGGAACTTGTCACCCCAACAACTGAACCTGTGGCGCCTGCGATCATCACACCACCAAAAGCTTCAGAAGCGAAAACACCAGACATTCCAGATGACTATGAGGCGGTTGCCGTCGGAGATTTACCGCTCGACATACAGATGAGACTGCCCGTTATAGAGGTCACCACACATATCTATGCGTCAGACCCGGAACTGCGCATGGTAAAAATTGATGGGGTTCCCCGCTACGAGGGCGACATCCTGACAACGGATTTCAGACTGCTGGAAATCACTGAAACCGGTGTAGCCATGGAGTTCGAGGGTTATGCTTATGTCCTCGACGTGATAGAGGAATGGTTAGAGTAAGGGTTGCCCCTGTATCTGATTCTGCAGATCAATCAGGCGCTGGTTAATCTGTAAGCGATACTGGTCAATCGATTTGATGGCGTCCTGGTTTTCCGTTATCTGGCGTGTCAGGGAGTTCATACTGCGCTTGCTTGCTTCCTGCGCAACAGCCTGGTCCTGAACCTGCCCTCTCAGTAGCGCGATCTCGGTAATGAGTTCCTCATTATCTTTCAACAGTCCTTCTCTCAATGCCGTCAGCTCGGACAGTATCGACTGGTACTGACCGGTCATCTGCTTAACCGAAGCATCCATGCTGTTGATCTTGCCACCAAGGTCATCTTTCAGCTCCGCAATCGCACGAACATTCTTTTGAATGTCCGGCCGATTCTGCCTGTAGGAAACTGCCCAGAGTTTATCGATTTCGGAGAAATTGGTTTCTACCTGGGCCTTCAGGTCCTGCAGCGTTTTTGACACATCAGTACCTGTCGCTGCCAGGCGACTATCGAGCTGGCGAATGTTTTCCTGGCCCTGCTCCAGCAGCTCACTGGATCTCGCGAGTCGTTCCTGCAGTTCAAAAATCGTATAGCCACCAATACCCATCATGATCGCCATCAGGACGATGACGAACACCAGCAGACCATTAAAATTGCTCTGCTTGGGTGCTTCCGAGCGGCCAATGCGCCGATAGCTGGCGACGTCGTCCTGGTCGGGCTTGATAGATGGAATGTTTTTATTATCTGCCATAGATTGTTTTGGCCTGAAGAAAAAGGGCCCCTTCCGGAGCCCTTAATTATCCAGATGTTTACTGGTTAAAGGGCAACCATCAGTCCGTAGAGAACAGCGGTTAGTCCGATACTGCAACCGATTACGCCGTTAACTGATGCCATTGGGCCGGGCTTGCCGAAGATAGCATTACCTTCGAGCGCCAGGATCAGCAGCATGATAACGCCAAGACCTACAGGGCTTGCATCCATCACGAGGCCGTTAGGCAGGTGAGCAGAAGAACCCATAAAGAACAGCATTGGCGCTGAGAACAGGGTGTTGGTTCGCGACGCCAGTGCTGCCTTGGGCGCGGCACCAGCTGCTTCAGGCAGTGCTTCGCCGCCCTGCGCAACCTGTGTTGCCGAGGCAATCACAATTTTCTGGTTCGGCCAGATAATCAGCCAGACGTTCAGGAACATCAGGGTACCGAGGGTTGCACCGACGGTAATGTCATAGGTAATACCCGCGTGGCGGTATCCCAGCAGAACAACACCAGTTAGGAAGGTAAACATCGCCGCCCAACGAAACCACCAGAGAGCCCGAGGTACAAGCTTCTGGATAGCACCGGAGCGATGCGAATCTTCCGCTTCCTTGAAATACTCCGTCTGCACGAAGTTGAAGTAGTACAACAAACCAATCCAGCAAACGCCGAACAGGAAGTGTCCCCAACGGAACAGGAAGTCAATGCCGTAACTCGTAAACAGTGGTATATCCATGAGATTTCCCTCTTGTTATTGGTATGAGATCAGGAACAGGCAAGACCTGACCCCAAGTAGTCGTAGGCCAATGATAACATTGAAAAATTGGGTATTACAGGTTTTGTTCTGCGCAGAAAAAAGCCCCGCAAATGCGGGGCTTTTTACTTTGTCGCGAGATTTGAACAACACTCTCGTTACATCATGCCGCCCATGCCGCCCATGCCGCCCATGTCAGGCATTGCCGGTGCAGGGTTGTTTTCGACAATGTCTGTCACCATGCACTCGGTTGTGATCATGAGACCAGCAACAGAGGCAGCAGCCTGAAGCGCAGTACGAGTGACTTTCGCGGGATCGGGGATACCGAACTCGATCATGTCACCATACTCACCCGTGGCAGCGTTGTAGCCTTCAGAGCCAGACATCTGCTTGACCTTGTCGACAACAACAGAAGCTTCATCACCGGCGTTGGTCACGATCTGGCGCATTGGTGCTTCCATGGCCCGACGCAGCAGGTTGATACCAACATTCTGGTCTTCATTGTCGCCAGTCAGGCCTTCAACAGCCGTCAGGGCGCGAATCAGGGCAACACCACCACCGGGTACAATACCTTCTTCAACCGCAGCACGAGTTGAGTGCAGCGCATCTTCAACGCGCGCCTTCTTCTCTTTCATTTCTACCTCAGTTGCAGCACCAACCTTGATCACGGCAACACCGCCGGCCAACTTGGCAACACGCTCCTGGAGCTTTTCACGATCGTAGTCAGAAGAAGTTTCCTCGATCTGGGTACGAATCTGTGAAACTCGCGCTTCGATGTCATCAGACTTGCCAGCACCGTCAACAATCGTGGTTGCTTCCTTGGTCAGGCTGATGCGCTTGGCCTGGCCAAGATCATCCAGAGTAGCACCTTCCAGAGACAGACCAACTTCTTCGGAGATCACAGTACCGCCAGTCAGGATCGCAATGTCCTGCAGCATTTCCTTGCGACGGTCACCGAAACCGGGCGCCTTGGCGGCAGCAACTTTCACGATACCGCGCATGTTGTTCACCACCAGGGTAGCCAACGCTTCGCCTTCAACATCTTCAGCGATGATCATGAGCGGCTTGCCGGCTTTTGCTACAGCTTCCAGCACTGGCAGCATGTCGCGAATGTTGGAGATTTTCTTGTCGAACAAAAGGACGTAAGGATCTTCGAGCTCAGCGCTCATGCTGTCCTGGTTGTTGATGAAGTAAGGAGACAGGTAACCACGGTCGAACTGCATACCTTCAACAACGTCGAGCTCGTTTTCGAGACCACTGCCTTCTTCAACGGTGATAACACCTTCCTTGCCGACTTTCTCCATGGCTTCTGCAATGATGTCACCCACCTGGGTGTCACTGTTCGCAGACACACTACCCACCTGGGCAATAGCCTTGGAGTCAGAACAGGGAACAGCCAGCGCTTCGATTTCTTTCACCGCAGCAATGACAGCCTTGTCAATTCCGCGCTTAAGATCCATCGGGTTCATACCGGCAGCGACTGACTTCAGACCTTCGTTCAGAATAGCCTGGGCCAGAACCGTTGCAGTGGTTGTACCGTCACCGGCAACGTCAGAGGTCTGTGAAGCAACTTCCTTCACCATCTGCGCACCCATGTTTTCAAACTTGTTTTCCAGCTCGATTTCCTTGGCCACGGATACGCCGTCCTTGGTAACGGTCGGGGCACCAAAGGCCTTATCGAGTACTACGTTTCGGCCTTTTGGGCCGAGGGTGACTTTTACAGCGTCAGCCAGCGTGTTCACACCGGCCAGCATGCCGCGACGAGCGGAATCACCAAATTTCACGTCTTTAGCTGTCATAACTTCTTTCCTCTATCTTTAACTGGTGTGATTACTCGATAACGCCGAACACTTCGCTTTCGTTCATGATGAGCAGTTCCTCACCATCGATCTTCACAGTGCTGCCGGCGTACTGGCCGAAAAGGACCCTGTCACCTACCTTGAGGTCGACTTCCTGAACACTGCCGTTATCCAGTTTCTTGCCGGGACCTACTGCCAGCACTTCACCCTGGGAGGGCTTTTCTGCAGCGGAATCAGGGATCACAATGCCCCCGGCTGACTTTGTTTCTTCTTCCGTGCGTCGCACGACCACACGATCTTGTAATGGACGGATACTCATGAGTTTCTCCTGATTTCTGTTGCAACCATTGGGTCCATAACTTCCCGCTGGTGTGACTGAAAAAACGTGCCGGTCTCCGCAAAGGCCTTTAACATTGGGGCCTCCAGCAGGAGGCTAGCACTCTCCTTTTGGGAGTGCTAATAATAGGGTCGGTTTTAGCAGAGTCAAGATTCGACTGCTAAAAATTCGCAAAATTTTTTCATTTTTCTCTGAATATTCATGGAGACATCAGCCTTGAGCCTTACTTGGCACCAGAGAAGTGGGAACTATCAATGGTAAGCGGGAAAAGCCGGCCATCAGATGGCCAGACA
>JADHNI010000112.1 GCA_016779585.1 Pseudomonadales bacterium | reverse complement strand
ATACCTCCCTCGAACAGGTATCGCTTCTTGCCTCGCAGCCCGTCGGTTTCACCGGCCATGCCAAGCTCCCAGGGAGTCTCTGCATCGGCTGTTATCGGTCCATTGTCGCTGCTGAAAATGACCAGCGTGTTGTCGAGAGTACCGTTCTTTCGGAGGTGCTCCAGCACCCGTCCCATCTGGGCATCCATGTATGAGACGTTGGCATAGTACTCGCCCTTGCCGCGATAGGGCCTGCCACCCCAGTTCATGTAGTACTTCAGTGGGTGTTGCCGAGACTCCTCAGTGAGAAATTCATCGTACTGCCGAACATAAGAGGCCGGTGACGCAACCGGTGTGTGGACTTCGCTGTATGTGAGAAACAAAAAGAATGGCGATTCATCAGCAGACAGCCAATTGATTGCCTCGTCAGTGACAAGCTCTGCAGAATAAGCCGAGGTTTCACCCACCGGTTCGTTATTGCGGAACATGTTGTCCGGGTAGAGATGCCCCCCACCCGCTTTCTCGGCTTTTTCGTTTTTGACCCATGCAGCCAGGCCATACTGGTAATCAAAACCAAAATCCCTGGGTTGCGGTGCCTCAGTCAGGTGAAGGCCACCATTCAGGTGCCACTTACCGATTACGGCCGTGCGATAGCCATTGTCTTTCGCCATCTGTGCCAGGGTGTACTCGTCCTGGTTGAGGGAGACTTCACTGTCGTCGGGAATCCATGACTGTATACCAGTGCGATACGGCGTGCGGCCGGTCAGCAGACCCGCCCTCGACGGAGAACAGAGAGCGGACGGCGCGTAGAACTGCGTGAAACGAACTCCCTCACTGGCCAGGCGATCGATGTTTGGGGTTTGCACAACCGGGTGACCATAGACCGCCGTGTCTCCGTAACCCAGGTCGTCAACATAAATCACCAGGATATTGGGTTTGGCAAACAGCACTGACGGCAAAAGCGCCAGCAACAATATGGGGATACGAAACAGCATCAGAAATTCAGTATCTCGACCTGGAGATCTTCCAGGTCGAGCACACCAATCGCATTAAAGCCCGCCATGTGCCCGGCACATTCACCGGGGTTAAAGGTGAGCTGGTCACCGTCGTACTCGATGGTCTGGCGATGTGTATGTCCATGAAGGATGACGTCATAGTCATCGGGATTTACCATGGCCAGCTCCAGTGGGTCGTGAACAACCACGATTCTTTTCTCGAGCCAGTGCAGTGTCATGGGTGGCTCAATGATCTCGAAGGAGAATAGCGCCGCGGCATTGACCAAGGAATGCATCTCGCCAACATCGTTGTTCCCATAAACACCCCACATCGGCATCGTCAGGTTGGAGAATATTTCCAGAGTTTTGGCCTGGGTGATATCACCAGTATGCACAACACGCTCTACCCCCGCTTCATTGAAGAGTTCAACGATACGGTTGCAGTTTTTCAGGTTGTTGTGAGTGTCGCTGACTATGCCTACTTTCATTGGACGTCTAATTAGCGGCTTTGCCCGCGTACCTCTGATAGGTCCCAGTTGATCTTACCAAGTAACGCTAATGGCTCCTGTTCTTACAAAGAAAAAGGCCGAGCTTAGCCCGGCCTTTGTTGCAAGTTTTCAACTACTTACGCAACTTTTTCCAAAATGTGGATACCGCAGGCGCTGCCAAGGCCAATCACGTGGGTCATTCCCAGCTTTGCACCTCCGACCTGTCGCTTGTCCGCTTCACCACGCAGGTGAGTGGCGACTTCATAGATATTGGCGATACCCGTGGCACCCAGTGGGTGGCCCTTGGACAGAAGCCCACCGGACACATTAACCGGGATACGACCACCGAGTGCAGTTTCACCTTCGTCGATCATGCGACCGGCTTCGCCGTCCTTGCACAACCCGAGGTTTTCATAGTGCAGGATTTCAGCCGTGGCAAAACAGTCGTGCAGTTCAACCAGGTCAATGTCTTCCGGACCACAACCAGCCATCTCATAAGCCTGTGATGCAGCACGACGGGTTACGTCGTTCACGTTCGGCATAACGAGGTCACGGTCTGAGTATGGGTCGCTGGTCAGAACAGACGCCTTAACCCGTACCGCGCGATCCATGCCCAGCTCCCTGGCTTTTTTCTCGGAGACCAGGACAGCTGCTGCTGCACCATCAACGTTTACAGAACACATCAGCTTGGTGTTCGGGTAAGAAATCATTTCCGCATTCATGACTGTCTCAAGCGGTGTTTCAATCTGGTACATCGCCTTGGGGTTCAGCGTGGAATGATGGTGGTTCTTCACAGAAACCTTGGCAAACTGCTCGAACGTAGTGCCGTACTGGCGAGCGTGTTCCATGCCAGCTTCAGCAAAAACTGCAGGCATGGTGCCTGAACCCAGCAGACCTTCCTTGGGAATACCGGTGCCACCACCAGAACCACCAAGCAGGCCTTTGCCCATCTGCTCAACACCCACAGCAAGCACAACGTCGTTAACGCCGGCCTTGACTGACATCCATGCTTCACGGAATGCTGTTGCACCCGTGGCACAGGCGTTGGCACAGTTCACAACTCCAATACCGGTCTGGCCAATTTCCTGCAGGATTCGCTGGCCAACCATCGCGCTCGCCTGCCCCAGGTTTCCGCAGTACAACGCCTGCATATCCTGAATCTTGAGACCGGCATCATCCAGCGCCATCAAGGCAGCAGTTGCGCCGAGCTGTGGGACGGTTTTCTCAGGGAAGCGACCAAACTTGATCATGTCGACTCCCATTATGTATACATCGCTCATAAGTAGCTCCTCTAAGCTGCTGGCTGGAAAAAATAACTGATATAGCTGTTGCCGTCCCTGTCCTTGCGTCCAAGGGCGTCATCAAACACCACTTCAACCGGCATATCGAATTCAATCTTGGCAGGGTCCGGATCGATATTGATCAGGTTGCCTTTCACCGTACCGCCACCCTCGAGATCAACGATGGCAGAAATGTAAGGTACTTCAATGCCAGGGAAACTCCTGTGCACAATGCTGTAGGAATACAGCTTGCCCTTGGTTGAAAGACGAGTCGGACTCATCTTGTCACGGGCTCCACAGCTGGAACAGTTATCCCGCTCTCCCAAAAACACGGCGCCACACTCACCACACTTGTGGCCTTCCAGGTACGGATCATCTGTTCCGGCACCCTTCAGCCAGTCAACCACAGGCAATGGGCCTGTAGCGGCTGCTTCTTCTGACATGATTTCCCCTATTAGGTAGGTTGCAAAGGGCTCAAGGTTAAACCCCAAGCCCCTTCTTTATCAAGGAGATAGCTGATTCAGGGGTTCAGCCATAGACGCGAGTCATGGCCCTCGCGGCCCGTTCCCTCAGGTTGTCCATTTTTGCGGCCATCACCGGAAGTATCATCTGTTTCACGCCCATGGCTTCGAATCGCTGCATATCCTTGCTATCACGCACGCTCGGATGCGGACTGGCGTAGATCAGGACGTCATCCAGCCTACGGCCAGCCTCCTGCAGCCGCTCGTTCAGGTAAGCGAGCCGTTCTTCCATCGTATCCGGAGTCAGGTTAAAGCCATACCAGCCCTGCCCGGCGGCCGCTACACGGCGCAGCGCGGCGTCACTCTCGCCGCCAAAGATGATGGGCGGATGTGGCTGCTGCACGGGTTTCGGGTTCTGGTAAGCGGCCTTGATCGAGTAATACCTGCCCTCAAAACTCGAAACCTCATCACACCACAGGGTTTTCATCACATCCAGGCATTCCAGGGTCCTGCCTGCCCGGTCTTCCCAGGGCACACCCAGGGCCTCGAATTCTTCCTTCAGCCACCCGATACCAACACCGAGTTCAAACCGTCCGCCTGACAGGTAATCCAGGTCTGCACAGACTTTTGCGGTATAAACCGGGTTGCGCTGGGGCACAAGGCATATCCCTGTTGCCAGCCTGATGGTTGAGGTGTGGGCTGCCACATAGGTCAGGGCACTGAACGGATCCAGCAGGCTGCGGGGATCACCGGCAATCCGACCGTCCTCTGTGTAGGGATACCTTGATTCATACTCCGGAAAGAAAAGCACATGTTCCGGGACCCAGAAACCATAAAACCCCAGCTCCTCGACATGCCCCGCAGCCTCAGCAATGTAGTCGGGGCTGGTATATTCATTGAATGCCATCTGGCAACCGATTTTCATGTGACCTCCCTACGACTTCTGATCCTCTTTCCTTCAATATAGCAGGATGAATACGCATCAACACAGCTGGGCGCTACCCGGTGAGCACCTCGAACCGGTACTTATCCTGGAAGACTGGCTGGGACCGGTCACCGCCCTGCTGAGATGCCCGGTTTGCGATACACATGCGTTGATCTACCTGGTTGCCTGGCAGTCGCCGGAGCTGAAGCATCGCATCTTCGCCGTCAGGGTCGTACCTGATGAGGTCACCAAAACCTATCTACGAAACATAAGAAGCGACTACTGCGACCTTACGCGCAAACAACGCGAATTCGATGCTCTGATCACTGCGGCTGAACCCGCCAGCCTTCTGATCTCAGTCCGTGGCAACCAGATCGAGGCAACAGCGCCTGCCAAGACAAACCCAACCCTGCAGAGCTGGCATGAGATAGAGACTGAAGATTACGCCCATTGGAAAAAACTGTTCCCTGACTGAAACATTTCGTCAGCATCACGGGTCCATAAGGTATGTCGCAGGCTGACAAACAGAAAAAGTACGAGAACCTGGTGCATGCCTACAGCAGTTGGCTGTATCGCTATGCCTACTGGATATCCGGTGATCGCAGCGTGGCAGAGGACCTCGTACAGGAAACATTTCTCCGCGCCTGGCGATTCCTGGACTCCCTGAAGGAAGAGGCCGCTGCAAAAAGCTGGCTCACCACCATCGTGAGGCGAGAAAACGCCCGGCGCTTCGAGCGTAAACAGCTCGAATACAGCGACGTTGAGATGGATACGATCCCGGCGACACAAAGCGATTTTGATGCGAGACCCGAGGTCCTCGCGCTGCGCATCGCCCTGAAAAACCTGCCCGCAAACTACCGGGAACCACTGATCCTGCAGGTGATCGAAGGCTACACGCTGGAAGACATCGCAGAGATCATGTCTCTGCCCCGCAATACCGTTGCCACTCGCTTACACAGGGCGCGGCAGAAATTGAAACAGCAACTGGAGGGCCTCGGCGACAACTTTGAGAGGACGACTCAGCCATGAACTGTCTTGAATGCAGAAGACTGACATTGATCAATCCCCAGGATGACAACCCCGCAAGGACTCGTCACCTGAGGGAATGTGAACGTTGCGCGCGCTTCTCGGAACAGATACTGCAGCAGGACGAATTGATTCGTGAAGCCGTCCTGGTTGATGTGCCTGAAGGTTTTGCGGCCAGAATACTACTTAGCCAATCGCTACAACCCACTTCGCGTCGGCCCACGCGTTGGAATTGGTTAAGTCTGGCCGCATCCCTGGTTCTGGCAGTCACTCTCTATATGGGTGCGGTGCTTGTCCCTGGCATGATCAACGAGACATTTTACCGGCCCTTCGAAAGTGATCTGGTCGCCCACACCAGTAAACACGACATGTTTGCACACGTTTCTCACGAGCACATCACTGATCCCGAGAAGATACGAGAGGTGCTGGCAGTCTCAGACACAGCCCTTCCCGGTGAACTTGGGAGCATCCTGGATGCCACGACCTGTGTGATCGACGGGATAGAGATGGCGCACCTGCTGATGGAAAAGGACAACGAGCAGTTTGTTGTGTACGTCATCCCGCATGAGTCCATCGTCGAGAGAACCTTCCGCCATTCAAACTGGGCAGGGCAGCTGGTCAATGTTGATCATCGCAGCCTCGCCGTCCTGAATCGCGATGGCGTCAATCTTGACGCAGCCGCATCACACTTCGCCGAGGTATTGAGCACACCGCTGTCTTCTGGTTGAGTGTCGTTATGACGACAACCATTCATGTTGCCGGCGATGGCTCGACACTCCTGGTACTGGCCCATGGCGCCGGCGCACCCTGTGATCATCCGCACATGCAGTCCATTGCCGAAGCGCTCGAGGCAGAAGGCATCGGCACACTGCGTTTCAACTTCCCGTTCATGGAAGAAGGCAGGCGTCGGGTCGATAAAACCGAGGTCTGCCTGGACGCCATTGGGGATGCGCTAAACGCTGCCAGGGAACTTGCCCCGGACGCCAGGCTCTACCTGGGCGGGCATTCCTTTGGCGGGCGCATGGCAACACATTATGCGGTCGAACGCGATATCAACGAGATCCAGGGGCTCGTGCTGTTTTCTTTCCCACTGCACGTCGCAAAGAAACCGGATACAAAACGCGCAAATCACCTGCCCAACGTCAGGCTTCCGATGCTTTTTCTTTCAGGAACTAGGGATGCTCTCGCGGAACAGGAGCTGTTGAAACGAGTCTCCGCCGGACTGAACAGTGCTTCCTTGCACTGGCTGGACAAAGCAGATCACAGTTTCAAGATACTGAAACGAACCAGGAAAGAGACCGAGGACGTCTACACCGAGGCTGCGCGTGTCGCCAGGGCGTGGATCACTTCAGTGAACTGAGAAACTCCAGGGTTCGATCATAGGCGCCATCTTCGATGTCCATGATGGCCGCATTGAAGTCAGTGACACCGGCATCTTCGAAGCGCTTGATCTCACCACGCAGGGTGTTTTCATCCCCGACGATGGCAATGTCCGCAGGACCTTCAACACCTTCACGATCCAGCATCGCGCGGTAGCTCGGCAGCTGGCCATAGATCACCAGTTCCTTGGCGATCGTTTCCCTGGCTGCCTCTATATTTGTGGTCAGCACAACAGGAACCCCACCCACGATGGTGGCATCATCGCGCCCCAGGCCAGGGGCAATGTGGTTTGCCATGGTGTTTGGTCCGACCATCCAGGTATTGGTGCCATCGGCAAGCTCTCCAGCGATCTTCAACATCACCGGACCCAGCGCTGCAACCACCACCGGCATCCGATCAGCCCCGGGGATCTCTAGCGTCAAGCCGTTAACGCGATACTGTTCCCCGTTGAAGTTGACAGTCTCACCCCGAGCCAGCGGCATCAGCACCTCAAGGTACTCTCGCATGTGCTTTGCCGGCTTGTCGTAGGAGAAGCCCAGCATGTTCTCGATTACGATCTGGTGAGACAGACCAATTCCCAGGGTAAATCGATTGTCCGTTGCCGCCGCTGTCGTTAAGGCCTGTTGCGCGATAGCCGTGGGGTGGCGCGGATAAGTCGGTGTAACCGCTGTGCCAAGACCGATACGAGGCACTTCCCTGCCGATCAGGGCAAGTGTCGTAATGGCGTCCAGGCCGAATATGTTCGCCAGCCAGACGTTATCAAGTCCGGCGGCCTCTACCCTTTTGGCTTCTTCGATTAGCTTATCGAGAGAGCCACCGGCTCCCATCATCGTTCCTATTCTCATGTTCTTTTACTCCGTCTGCTTAATGGCTTTACCCGTATCCGCTGGACAGGTCCCACAATATCGTTCCAATTAACGCTGAGGGCTCTTTTCTCCGTCGACTGAATGGCTTTACCCGTATCCGCTGGACAGGTCCCACAATATCGTTCCAAGTAACGCTGAGGGCTCTTTTCTCCGTCGACTGAATGGCTTTACCCGTAT
>JADHNI010000037.1 GCA_016779585.1 Pseudomonadales bacterium | reverse complement strand
CTATGTGCGATGGTTGGTACGGCCAGCTCCTGGATGACGTCGGGCGTGACGAACTCTGCCCCCTGAATCAGTGAGAGAGCCTGTGAGGCTTTCATCAGTGTTATACCGGCACGTGGACTTGCACCCATGGCAACACCCTGGGCGCCGCGGGTAGCAACCACCAGGTCGACAATGTAGCGTTTCAATTCATCGGAAATCCTGACGTTTGCAACCGCCTGCCGAATCTGGCGGATATCCTGCGTACTGATACAGGCCTGAAGATGATCAATGGGGTGATCATGTCTCTGCGAATCGAGAATCTTCACTTCGTCCTCAGGCGAAACGTAGCCGAGTTTGAATGACATGGCGAAGCGATCCATCTGTGCTTCCGGCAGCGGATAGGTGCCATGAAACTCGACCGGGTTCTGGGTCGCGATCACGAAAAACAGCTCATCCATGGCGAAACTTTCGCCTTCGATGCTGACCTGCTGTTCTGCCATGGCCTCCAGGAGCGCGGACTGTGTTCTTGGGGAAGCCCGGTTGATTTCATCTGCCAGCAGGATCTGGGTAAAGATCGGACCCTCACGGAAACGGAAGTCCTGTGTCTGCTGGTCATAGATTGACACGCCGAGGATATCTGAGGGCAGGAGATCCGGGGTGAACTGAATACGCTTGAACGTTGCGTCAATGGAGCCTGCCAGCACCTTTGCCAGCGTGGTTTTCCCCGTGCCTGGGAAATCTTCGAGCAGCACATGGCCGCCTGAAAAAAAGGATGTCAGCAACCATTTGATGCTCTGGTTGTTGCTGCGGATGACACTCTCTATGTTTTTCCTGAGCTTGCCGATTAATGCCTGTTCCTGGCTCGGGTAGATGTCAGGATTGTCAGAAGACATACGTGGATCCTTTCGTAAGTCGGATTATCTTCACAACTGGTGGTCTAAAAATCAAAGAGCTGTTCTGTATTGCGATAGCAGATATCCATCACCATGTTCCCCACAAGCTCATAGTCTTCCGGGATCTCACCTCGAGTAATCTGCTCACCAAGGAAATTGCAGAGAACCCTTCTGAAATACTCGTGCCTGGAAAACGACAGGAAACTGCGTGAATCAGTGACCATGCCAACGAAAAGGCTGAGCAGTCCCATGTTTGCCAGACTGTTCAGTTGGCGCTCGATGCCGGTCTTCTGGTCATTGAACCACCAGGCAGAACCGAACTGTATCTTCCCGGCGATGCCTGCTCCCTGGAACACACCTGTGAGCGCGGCTATTGCATCATTGTCGGTCGGGTTGAGGTTGTAGATGATGGTTTTGGCGAGATGACCTTTGCTGTCCAGTCGATCGAGAAACGCACTCAATTTCTCGACCTGCCTTTTCGTTCCGATGGTGTCAAAGCCGGTGTCAGGGCCCAGCGCTCGATAGTTTCGACTGTTTGCGTTGCGCAGCGCGCCCAGGTGAAATTGTTGTACCCAACCCTTTTCGTAATAGATGTTACAAAGCTCGAGCAGCAGTCTGCTCCGGTAATGTGACATCTCCCTGGATGTCACTGACTTGCCTGCAAGCAGGCGCGTCAATGCAGTTGCGGCAACATCTTTGTCGAACTGGTGATCGAACATCTGCAGCAGCCCATGATCGGACGCCCTGCAACCCGCGTCATGAAACCTGTCTGCCCGCTCCCGCAGGGCGCCAACCAGTTCCTTGAATGATTGAACAGGTGCCCGTAGCCGAGATATCCAGTGTCGCAGATCATCCTCCCCGCTCAGCCCAAAAGCCGCATCAGGTCGAAAAGTGGGTCTGACCGAAAGATCGCCATCACTGGCAGCCTTGTGCACAGCGATATCGTCCAGCGGGTCATCGGTGGAGCAGGCGGTTTTCACCTGCCAGTTCTGTAACAAACCTCGTGGCTTGAATGCGTCTGACTGCAGCATCCCACTGCATTCGTCGTAGATGTCGCTGGCGTTGTCGGGTCCCAGCAACTCGTTGATGCCGAATGGCCTGGCCAGTTCCATGTGGGTCCAGTGATACAGGGGGTTGCCCAGGGTTTTTGGAACCACCGTGGCCCAGGCAAGAAACCTGTCACGGGGGGTGGCATCACCGGTAATCAGGCTTTCTTCAATGCCGGCCGCGCGCATCGCCCGCCACTTGTAGTGGTCGCCGTCCAGCCAGATTTCGGTAAGGTTTTTAAAAGGTGTATTGTCTCGAAGCCTTAAAGGATCCAGGTGCGAATGATAGTCGTGTATCGGGCACCCTGAGGCATAGTCGTGATATAGCCGCTCAGCGGCGCCGCTCGTCAGCAGAAAGTTCTCGTGGATAAACGATCGCGTCATGTTTACATCATCCTCACACTTTCAGGCGGTTTCATGCCTTTAATCGCGGCTGCATTATTGCAGCAATATCAGTCTTGAACTAGGAAGAACAACGATGGAAGAAACTGCGGTAGAACTACCTCAAATGGAGATTCCCAATATTGAGCAGGCGAATGAGTATGCCGGCCTGATGATGGAGATGGCTTTGACCTATGGCCCACCGTTGGCGCTTGCCCTGGTCACACTGTTTGTCGGTCTTTGGGTTATTGGTGCTGTCTGCCGCGGCGTCGACGCGGGTTTCGAGCGCAGCGGTATGGAGACAACCCTGCGGTCGTTCCTGAACAGCATGATCAGTATTGGCCTTAAAGTGCTGCTGGTGATCAGTGTCGCCTCGATGGTAGGTATTGAAACCACCTCCTTTATCGCGGTTCTCGGTGCTGCCGGCCTGGCTGTGGGTCTGGCGCTACAGGGTTCGCTGGCCAATTTTGCCGGTGGTGTGCTGATCCTTATCTTTCGCCCCTACAAGGTGGGCGACTTTATCGATGCGGCTGGTGTCGCCGGAGTCGTGAAGCGAATTGAAATTTTCAGCACTGTCCTGACCACGCCGGACAACAAAACGATCATCGTGCCCAATGGCGCTGTTTCCAATGGGGCTATCACCAATTTCTCGACGCAGGACACGCGACGAGTCGACATTGTGTTTGGTATTGGATATGACGACGACCTGAAGAAAGCGAAGCAGGTGTTGTCGGACCTCATCGAGGCGGATGAGCGAATTCTCAAGGATCCGGAACCGCAGATCGTCATCTCGAACCTGGGTGACAGTTCGGTGGATATCACGACCCGTTCCTGGGTGAATGCCGCGGATTACTGGGGTGTGTATTTTGACCTGGTGGAAAACGGCAAACTTGCGTTTGATGACAACGGAATCTCAATCCCGTTCCCGCAGACAGACGTTCACCTGTACCAGGAAAAGAGCGCCTAGAAGCGCTCCCAATGACTTCAGCCCATCGCCCGTCTAGCGGGCGGCGGGACTGTCATCAAACCAGTGCCTCGTGCGGTTCGCGAACGCAACCAGCGATAGCATGACAGGTACCTCTACCAGCACCCCGACAACCGTTGCCAGGGCGGCGCCTGAGTTCAGGCCGAACAGGGAAATAGCGACGGCCACCGCCAGTTCGAAGAAGTTCGACGTTCCAATCATGCAGGCGGGTGCCGCAATGTTGTGTGGCAGTTTCAGTTGCATGGCAGCGACATAGGCGATCGCGAAAATTCCGTAGGTCTGCAGCAACAGGGGAATCGCGATCAGCACAATAGTCTGTGGCTGCCCCAGGATTTTCTCGGCCTGGAAACCAAACAGCAGCACCACGGTGGCGAGCAGGCCAACAATGGACCAGGGTTTCAGTTTCGAGGTGAAATGTTCTACCGCATGGTCCTCGTGGTTTGCCTCGAGTTGTCTTCGCGTCAGGTAACCGGCAACCAGTGGCAGCAGGACATACAGGACCACCGAGATCAGCAGCGTCTGCCACGGTACCTCGATGTTGCTCACACCGAGCAGGAAGGCCGCAATGGGTGCAAATGCAAAGATCATGATGACGTCGTTTACGGAGACCTGGACGAGGGTGTAATTGGGATCACCCTTGGTCAGCTGGCTCCAGACGAACACCATGGCGGTGCAGGGCGCAACACCCAGCAGGATCATGCCTGCGATGTATTCATTAGCAGACTGTGGGTCGACAAGGTCAGCGAACAGGACCCGGAAAAACAACCAGCCCAGGGCAGCCATGGTGAACGGTTTTATCAGCCAGTTGACGACGAGTGTCAGAACCAGGCCCCGGGGTTTGTCACCGACGTCACGGATTGCCCCGAAATCGACCTGCACCATCATGGGATAGATCATGATCCAGATAAATACGGCAACCACAAGGTTCACATGTGCGAACTCCAGCCCCGCAATCACCTGGAACACCGAAGGCACCAGGTAGCCGAGTGCAACACCGACGACGATGCACAGGCCAACCCAGACGGTAAGATAACGCTCGAATACACCCATTATGTTTCCCCTCTTTTAAGCTGATTATATTCTGTTAAAGACATTCGAACAGACTGGCAACCAGTTGGTTGGCCCGTGCACGACCATCCCTGTCCATCTGGTTCATGACATAGGCGAACGAGATGTTGTTGACCGGGTCCGCGAAAGCGACAGATCCGCCGGTACCGGAATGTCCGAATGCTGCTGTCTCGGGACCGGCGTAACAGTCATCACAGTTGAGTATGAAGCCGCGGGAGCGCCTGACCGGTCTACCGAAACAGAGATCTACCTCACCGTCGGTGATCTCCTCGGTCGCAAGACGTAGCGTCGAACCGGAAACGAGCGTGCCATCCAGCATTCCCCTGTAACATTCGGCCAGGCCCCTGGCTGTGGCGTGCATATTGGACGAAGGCAATTCCGCTTTGCGCCAGTCCGGACTGCAGACATCTCTATAGGGCGTCAGTGGCGGATCATTGCTTCGTAGGCGCTCGAAGGTAACAGGGTGCTGCTTGCTCTCGGGCATCACCTTTCTCGCATGGTTGGGACCGACCAGATCTGCACATCGATGGTGCTCTGATGCGGACAGTCCCAGGTGGACGTCTGCACTAAGCGGCTCAGCTATCCTTCTGCGAATGTAGGAACCCGGGGATTCACCGGTTACTCGCTGAATCAGTTCGCCGGCAATAAAACCCCAGGTGATCGCGTGATAACCAAAGCCCTTGCCGGGTGTCCAGGACGGTACCTGGCTCGCGATGTTAAAGGTCGCGCTTTGCCAGTTGTACAGGTCGGCCGTTTCGATAGCCGGGTTAAAGGTGTACAGCCCGGCCTGGTGCGAGAGGGCCTGGGTAACCGTAAGGTCGAACTTACGCTCTGCGCCGAACTCCGGCCAGTATTCCGCAACGGGAGCCGAGTAATCCAGCAGTCCGTCTTCGACAAGGCAAGCCAGTGCCATGGCTGTGATGCCTTTACTGGTGGAGTACACGTTAACCAGGGTGTCTTCTGTCCAGGGTTTTGTGCAATTGCGGTCTGTAAAACCGCCGTGCAGGTCAATAATCCGCTCGTTGTCCCGAAACACGGTCAGCGCTGCACCAATTTCAATATCGTCCCACAGGCGGGTAAACATCTCGCCCACGGATTCGAAACCGGAACTGATATGTCCGTCAATGACAGGGGCGGGCATGATCTGTTTCCTGCAGGTTAAGAGGGCTGGTGAAGCCAGCATGTTGAGAGGTGATACTATCATTCCTTCCACACCTGAAGTGTTAAGAAAGAGGATTGTGATGCCAAGATTGAGACAGGTGAGTCGCGACGAAGCCGACAAGTCATTGTTACCGGTTTATGAGGCCCTCTTTGGTGACAGGGATCCGGTCGCAGAACCAGGAACAGCAACGGGTACCCCGGGAAACTGGTGGACGGTGTTTGCGCTGGTTCCGGAGTGTTTCCATCATGCGGTGTCGGGTTTCCAGTTCTACCGCTCGAAAGAACGCAGGATCACTCCAAAACTTCGCGAACTGGGCCAGGCCAGGGCTGGATTTGCCAGAGGCAGCCAGTTTGTTTTTTCCCAGCACTGCAAAGCGCTGCGTGCTGCCGGTTATTCGGAAGAGCAGATCAGTGCCATCCCGGGTTGGGCAAGCAGTGACTGTTTTGACGAGCTTGAACGGGCGGTGCTGGCATACACTGACGACCTGGTTTTGTCCGGTGGGCGCGTTCCGGACAGTACATTTGATATTCTGAAGAAACACCTGTCCGATGAAGAGATTCTTGAGCTGACCTACATCACCTGTACCTACGAGTTACATGCCACCATGTGTCGCGCTCTGCGACTGGAGTACGATGATGTTGATGAGCGCGTTGTGGAGGTTCCTATTCCGGAGGGTGAAACTCGCAATATCGACTTCATGCGGGCGGTCGATCAGGACAGGAAGGACAGTTAAGCGTGTTCGAGGTAATCCTGAGGCGAATCCGTGAACTGAGCGAGTCCACGCGAGACTTCCAGTTTGTTCGGCAAGACGGCCAGCAACTTGATTACAAGCCCGGGCAGTTCTATCGCTTCGTGTTTGAAGACGACGAAGGAGAATTCGAGCGAAGCTACAGCCTCTGCAACTATGAGGATCTATATGGCGACACACTCGATCTGGTGATCTCACGGGTTGTAGGAGGCAGGGCAACCCGATTGCTCTTCAATTGTTCTGAAGGGTTGACGGCAAAGGTTACGGGGCCGTTTGGTCGCCTGGTATTGCCGGAGGTCGATCCAGGACGGCTGATCATGGTAGCGACGAGTGTTGGTCTTGCGCCCTACATGCCTATGCTGAGGGAGCTGGAGACTCGTGAGATATCCAAAGTTGTTCTATTGCTCGGGGTGCGTGACAGGACTGAGTTTATTTATGGTGACCTACTGAGGCGTTATGCAGGTTCACATGACTTCTTTGACCTCAGGTTTTGTATTTCCAGGGAAGCGCCTGTCGCGGATGATGAGTTCGCAGGATATGTGACAGAACAGCTTCAGGCCCTGGCCCCCGATCCGGATAGCGATCACGTGCTGCTCTGCGGTAACCCTGCCATGATTGACGACGCCTGGGGGTACCTCAAGGAACTGAACTTCAGGCCGAAAAAGGTGGTCAGGGAAAAGTATGTGTTTGCACGGGAAAAGAAAGCGGCATCGAGTGCGTTGACGGACGATCAGAAGAAGTTGATCGCCGAGAAGATGAAGAAGTACTCCTGAGGCTCAGGCCTCTGCGGAATGAAAACACCAGTGCCATGGCTCGTAGTCGATTCCGTCCGGGTTGTTCCTGGGGTAGCTCAGGTGAAATCCGAAGTCCGCGGCATTTCGGGTCAGCCAGTCGAAAGCAGGGTGGTTCTCAAAACTTTCCAGTAGCGGTTCCTCATCACCGGCGTGGAGATCGAGTGCCCGCCCGGTGTGGTGTTCACTGTGACCGGGTATCGCGTTGACGCAAAGTATTTCCTCGATTTCACGTCCCTGATCCAGCTTGTCCTGAATCAGTTGGCACTGGTAATCCACCGAGCGATGCGCGGAAACGAGCTTGAGTTCGATACCATCACGGGCGGCGGCAGTTCGCATACGATGCCAGGCGTTGCAGGCATCTGCTGTCATCTGCTGCGGGCGACCGAACATGTCTTTACCGGCATCTACCAGTGCATTGGTTTCCTCATAACGCGGCATGCGGCAGGACTGTTCCATCTTTTCCGTAATGCCAAGCGCCCTGAGCCTGGTGGACAGATTACGAATCATAGTGTCATCACCCCGATAATGAGGGCTGCCATCAGTCCGAGCGTCACCAGCACCGAATAACAGACGACCAGGAAAAGGTACTTGATAACGGTAGCAGTAACGGATTCCTGAAACACAGTTCTCAGGCTCAGGAACATGTAGATTGGTATCCAGAGTAATAGCAGTCCATCGATCGGTTCAGTCACCAGCGCGACTGGCGTCTGCGCCATGGTGTCGAGCACACTCGACAGCATCAGGGTGATGAACAGGAAACAGTGATTGTGGACCGCCAACAGAAGGTGTTCAGCGTAGTAGACACCGCTTCCCACATAGGTGAGTTTAAGAAACATGGCAAAAACCGGCAGCATGAAAAACATCACAGCAGACATGTAGTCCATCAGCTCCCGGTAGAGCTGCGTGGGTTCTTCGCGTGCCAGAGCCACGGTTTTCCTGACCTGTTGTTCCAGTCGGGCCTCCAGAGCCTCGTTTTCCTCCTCGGTTAACCAGTCAAACCTGAGTCCGGAGAATTCCGTGGCGAGTTCATTCTCTTCACCTTCGTCAATAACCTGGATCTCTGTGCCTGATGTCCTTAATGCCTGGTTGAGCTCATTGAGGGCTGGCATGAGGAAAAAAAACAGGAAGCTGACGATCAGGTAAAGCCGCACCGGGGGGCTGTACCTCGCTCTTCTGCCAAGGAAATATTCCCTGGTCAGAAAGCCGGGCTTGAATATCAGTGCGCCCAGTGTCCGCACCACCCTGGAGTCCAGGCGAACGACATCATCGAGGAGTTCCCCGGTCAGTGTCCAGATTTGCTTGTTCAGGTTTTTCTGTGACTGGCCGCAGGTAGAGCAGAAGGGGCCGTTGACGACCGTGTCACAGTTTGGGCAGGTGGCTGCTTGCATGCAGATATTCTAGCAAAGCATGAAGATCGGCCTAGTGGAGTGCTAGTGTAGTGAAATTGCCCTGATGTTGATCTCCGATTCCTTATCTGCCGGAAAGAATGTCTCGATTTTCAGTTGCTGCAGCGTGACATCGTGGGGGCTGCCAAAGGTGCTGACCATCGAGAAGAGACTGATCGAAAAATCAGGCGATTCGAGATTCATTGACAGGAACGGCATCGACGGTGCGCAGGTTTCTGAAGGCTCCAGCCCGGCTACATCTGCATAGTTCTCTACTTCTTCCAGGAGCGCTCTTGTTTTAATCGCGTAGGGATTGGCCCTCAGTTCCTGCTGCAGGCCACGAACAAAGTAGCTGGCGAAGTCCGACCAGTTAACGACGTAGGGCTTGAGGCCATTAGGGTGCATGACCAGCCTGACCAGGTTCTGTTCACCGGGGTCGTCAATCTTTCCCCAGACCGTAATGGGGTCAACAAATCTGGAGAACAGCTTCAGGTTGGCCTCGTTGCTCATCAGCATGTTCCAGTTCCGGTCAACCACAAGGCAGGGGTACGGTTCGTGGTGCTTCAGCAGGATCTCCAGGGCCTGGCGTGCCTGAGCCAGGTTGGCATCATCCAGAGGTGCTGCCTGGTACATCGGAGCATAGCCGGCACTGCCGAGCAGGCTGTTGCGTTCCTGCAGGGGAATCTCGAGGCTGGAAGCCAGTTTAATGACCATTTCGCGGCTTGGTGAGGACCTGCCAGACTCGAGGAAACTCAGGTGACGCTGGGATATACCGGCTGAAATGGATAAATCCCACTGGCTCAGTTTGCGTAGTTTACGCCAGGACCTCAGCAGGTCCGGAAACCCTGGATTCTGTTCGTTGAGTACTGCCTCACTCATATCCCTGCCCCGTCTCGTATGGGTCAGGTCAAGTTAACCCAGGTATTGAATAAGTTCTATTACCTCGCGGGTAATATCAGTCAGTCAGGATGACCAGGCAACCGGTGCGGCTATCCGGTTGATCCAGATAAGCATTACAGACCCGCTGCGCCAGATTCTGGTCAGCGAAAGGCCCTATCTGTACCCGCCAGACTGGCTTGCCCTGGGAGGTTCCAGGCCTGAAGATGGGCTGGTAGTCGCGTAACAGGTTTTCGTTGTTGCGTAGTACCTGTTCCCAGAGCCTGCGCGCAGATTCCACGCTGCTAATTGCACCGAGCTGGATTCGAAAAACCTTGAGTGAATCGTCAACGACAGGGGTTTCTTCGAACCTGATCTCGTTGGGCAGACGCAGATTCCAGTTCTGGGACCAGGGAACAGGGTCGCTGGTCAGCGAGGCCAGGTAGACGTCACCTCGTATTTCAGCAATTTTATCCAGTGCACGTTCGAAGCCCTCATCGGCTGCCTTCTGCAGCCATTCGGTGGCCTGCTTTGGGTCTGGCTCGACGCCGTTGCCGTCGGCGAGCATGGCTCCTACGTTGCACATGGCAGGTGGGTACCCCTGCCTTGCGGCTTTGAGGTACCACCCGTAGGCGGCGGTAGGGTCCACTGGCACGCTTTCACCATACTTGTACATAATCGCCAGAACCGTCTGGGAGCGGGCATCACCCGCCTCGGCCAGCTCAGAAAACTCAGCAAATGCGGTTCGATAATCCTGATTCTGGTAGGCCTGTGAGGCAGAGTCGAAATCGGCAGATAATGCCAGTGGCATCAGCAGCAGGATACAGCTGGTGGTTCGTATATTCATGAATCGGCGTTATCCTAGCAAATGAACTATTTACAGCGAAACGAAGACTAAACCTGTGTATGTCCATCCATGAGCTGACATCCGATCGCGGCCCGGAAGATGCCGAGAATCTCAAACTGCTCCAGCGGGTAGCGGTCAAGGATCGAGTTGCGTTTGAGACTCTTTATCGAAAGTTCCACCCGCAACTGACAAGGTACCTCATGCGGTTGATGAGACGCCCTGAGCTGGTGGAAGAAGTAGTGTCGGATACGCTGTTCGTTGTCTGGGAGAAGGCGACGCAGTTCCAGGGGCGCTCCAGGGTATCAACCTGGGTGACGGGGATTGCTTACCTGAAAGGGATCAAGGCGCTGGATCGCCTGAAGACCATGCCCGAACAACAGGCCGATGAACTGAATGACTATGACACAGCCGATGATTCAGACCTGATCAGTCGTATCGGTCTGCAGGAATGGCTTGGAAGCGGTCTCGACCAGATTTCTGCTGACCAGAGGTCGGTCGTTGAGCTGACCTATTTTTCGGGTTACTCCTACCAGGAGATTGCCGACGTCATGGGTTGCCCGGTCAATACAGTCAAGACGAGGATGTTTCATGCGCGTCGCAGGCTTGCCAGCCTGTTGCCAGCGCTGGCAAAAGGAGCAGCCCCTTCAGACTCAGTGGAGGTCGAGCACGGGGAAAAATCATTGGGGGAGCAGGAAAATCTTGAATAGGAAAAAACATCACGAACATACCCTGGAAGTATTGCCATGGTTTGTGAATGACACGCTCGACCGTAAAGAACGCGAACAGGTGCTGAAGCACCTGGCGCAATGCGATGGCTGTCGAGAGGAACGTGATCGACTCATTGAATTGCAGAAAATGATTCGCGAGGGGGAGGTGGTTGACGGTGACGTCGAATTCTCCTTCCGGCGAACCATGAAACGCATTGAGGAAGCCGAGAGAAACCGGGAGAGCGTCGCCGATTTGCGGGACAGGAACAGCAAGCGCAGGTTGTTTGCTTCCCTGGCCCTGGCTGCCGGGCTTGGAGTCTTCCTGGTAGGTACCTTACTGGTTGGCGACACTGGCCAAGGCACTGAGTTCCAGACGCTCACCTCGGACCAGCCAGGCGTGCCAGGGTCTGCGCGGCAAATGGCGATTGGTTTCGTAGACCCGATCCCTGCGACCACGCTGCGGCAGGCCCTGATTGAAACCGGATCGAATATTGTCAGTGGTCCCGACGAAAATGGTGTGTACCTGGTGGAGGTTGAGGTGCCAGGCGGACTTAGCCATGAAGTGTTCCTGCGGCGAATCCAGGGAATAGAAGGTGTGAAACATGCTGCGTTTGCGCAATAGTTTCCTGCTCCTGGTTATTCTGCTGGCAGGCTGTGCAAGCCAGCCGCAGATGCTCACACCGGAGCAGGCGTATAGCCGGAACGTCCTGTTTACGGTACCTGTTGAAAGTGCCGGTGCCATGTCCGGTGCAAGGACCGGCGCTGGCAACATGCCGCTTGCGTCATCTTTCTCTCAGGAGTCCGGTTCCCAGAACCTCATCCAGGCGGTACTTAAGTTTCATGGGTTGACCAAGATCTCGCAGTTTTCGCTGCAGACTCTCAACGTTGAAGCCGTTGTCGCTGATATTGGTCCGGAAAAGGAACTCGAAGAGGTGGTCAATGCGCTGTCCCGAGACCAGCGAGTTGAATCAGTACAGACGGTCAAGCCGTTTAAGCTGATGGCCTATAACGATCCATACTTCGAATTACAGGCGACGGTGAACGGGGATCATATTGATGCCATCCATCAGCTGTCCACCGGGAAAAATGTCAGCGTGGGCATCATTGATACCGGAGTAGATCGTGAGCACCCTGAACTCGCTGACCGAATTGTCTATAGTCGAAACCTTGTCACCCATGACCAAAATGCTTTCGACCTCGACGAACATGGTACTGCAGTCGCCGGCATCATCGCATCAGCTGCCAACAACGAAGTCGGCATCGTGGGCGTCGCACCGGATGTCCAGCTCATGGTGTTCAAGGCCTGCCACCAGGAAGCTTTAAGCCGCCGCACCAGTTGCGATTCGGTGTCCATCATCAAGGCGCTGAGTGATGTGCTGCAGCAGCAGCCTGACATACTGAATATGAGCCTGTCCGGTCCGGCGGACGCTGTAATTGCCCGCCTGCTTCACCGGGCCTATGAGCAGGGCATAATACTGGTGGCAGCTGTTGATGAATCCGTGGGCGAACAGGGATCTTTCCCGGCCAACCTGCCTGAAGTGATACCCGTAGGTACCACCATCAGTGACCCTGCGGGTCTCGGCTGGGTGTTGCGAGCGCCAGGAACAGACATGTTGACCACCGCGCCGGGGGCTACCTATGGTTTCAAGTCAGGCAGTTCCATGGCGACGGCATATGTGTCCGGTATTGTCGCGCTGATGAAGGAAAGTGAACCCGCGCTCTCTTCTGATCGAGCCCGCTTTTACCTCAGGTCCACGAGTCGATTGGATGAAAGTGAAGGTCCCGTTGTTGACATGTGTGCTGCTCTCGGGAAGACCATGGGCACGCGGGTACAGTGTGCACCTGCGCCTGTGATTGCCGCAACGACCAAACCGTTGGCAGCTCAGGCAGAACCGTAAGTCCTGGAAAGTGAGTGAATGGTTTCAAAAAATTCATCGCGCGTTTCACTGAGAATCTCTGCCACCGGTTTGACGGAGTCAATGCGCCCCGCAACCTGGCCGGACAGTGGAATCGCAGCTTCCATATCGCCGCCGAAGTAAAGGTCCAGTGCGGTACCGAATTCCGCCATTGCGTTAGTCTCAGGGTCTCTTTCGAGCCGGGTGGTGCGTTCTGTCCTGAGTGCGCGCAGGGCAGGCGAATGAAACTTGTTGAGAAAGACGGTGCCGGTTTCTTTCGCGTCCACGATAGCGGTTTTCCAGTTCTGGTGAACGGGTGACTCCGCGGCCGAAACCATCCGGGTCCCCATCTGGATACCTTCCGCTCCCAGGGAGAAAGCAGCTGCCATGGTGCGGCCATCCACGAAACCGCCAGCAGCAACGATAGGTACATCTACCTTTGAACGCACCAGGGGTAACAGGACCATGGAGGCGACTTCATTGGGGTTCTTAAAGCCGCCACCTTCGCCGCCCTCCACGATCAATCCGTCTACACCTGCATCGACCGCCTTGAGTGCCGCATCCAGTGTGGGCACCACATGGAACACGGTAAGCCCACCCGCCTTCAGGTCAGCGGTGTATTTTGTCGGGCTGCCGGCAGATGTGGTGACAAACTTGATACCCTGGTCGACGACAAACTGGGCTATATTCGGGTCCCGCACGAAAGCCTGTGCGATGTTCACACCAAACGGTTTGTCCGTGAGATCGCGCATCTTCCTGATCTCGTCCTTGATGACATCCAGCTCCCCTGATGAGGTTTCTATGATTCCCATACCCCCCGCGTTGCTGACGGCTGAGGCGAGTTGCGAACGGGCGATCCACCCCATGGGTGCCTGGATAATCGGCAGTTCAACACCCAGCATTTCCGTCACGCGGTTCTTGAATTCCATGGGTTTCTCCTTGCTTTCAGCTTCGCTCGTAGTAGCGGTAAGTATAGTTAATGTTGGATTCGAATCCGGTTTCACGTTGCAGCTTAAAATCTTCAGGCACTTCAGGGAAAAAGACGTCGCCTTCCACGCTGGTATGAATGGTCGTCAGGTGCAGGGCGTCTGCCATCGGCATGGCAAGTGAGTAGAGTTCACCCCCACCTGCCACAAATGTTGGTTTTCCGATTTCAGAGGCGAGTCCAATCGCGGTATCAAGGGAGTCGGCTGTAAGGCAGCCTTCAGCATGGAACCCCGGATTGCGGGTCACGATGATGGTTTCCCTGCCGGGCAGTGGCCGGCCTATGGCGTCGAAGGTCTTTCGGCCCATGATCAGGGTGCCGTTCATGGTGATTTCCCTGAACAGTGCCTGTTCTCCTTTAACCTTCCAGGGAATGTCCGGGCCGTTCCCGATCACGCGATTTTCGGATTGCGCGGCAATCATTGCCAGCTTCACATCTGCTCCACGGTCTTGATACCCAGGAGTCCCAGGCCATGTTGCAGCGTTCGGGCACTGAGGTCACACAATCGGAGCCTTGCGCCCCTCGTTGCTTCATCAGCCTTCAGTACCGGGCAGGATTCATAAAAAGACATAAACAGCTGCGATACCTCAAACAGGTAATTGCAGAGAATGTTCGCCTGGTAATCCTCGATGACCGACTCCAGGGTCTCCGGATATTGCAGGAGCTTTAGTGCAAGGGATATTTCCGCGGCCTCGATCAGCGCGAAAGGGTGGTTTATGCCTTCGGGTGTGGTATCCGCACGGCGGAAAATGCTTCTAATCCGGGTATAGGCGTATTGCAGGTATGGGGCGGTGTTACCCTCAAACGACAACATTGTGTCCCAGTCGAAGATATAGTCTGTTTTCCGGTTCTTGCTGAGCTCCGCGTATTTGATGGCACCGATGCCAACGATTCGAGCAATGTTCTGTTTCTCATCCTCTGTCAGGTCCGGGTTCTTGTCACCGATCAAGGATAGGGCGCGGGTCACAGCTTCGTCGGCGACATCAGCCAGTTTAACAGCGCCGCCGTCCCGGGTTTTGAAGGGGCGGCCTTCCTTGTTCAGGATGGTGCCGAACGGAATGTGGCGAAAGTTCTGCTCCGCGCTGATGAAGCCGGCCTTTCGGGCAATCGCATAAAGCTGGTTCAGGTGCAGGGACTGCCTGCCGTCAACGAAGTAAAGGGCCTGGTCTACACCGAGTTCCTGGCCGCGAAACTTTGCGGCGGCAATGTCCGTAGCCATGTAGGGGTAACCGCCATCTGACTTCTGCACAATGGCGGGAATTGGTTCACCTTCTTTACCGATAAACTCATCCAGGAAGACGCACTTGGCTCCCTCGGACAGGGTAATCAAGCCTTTTTCTTCCAGCTCAGCCAGCGTGGGATCCAACATGTCGTTGTAGGCGCTTTCTGCCTTGACGTCGCCCGGGGTCAGCGAGATATCCAGCAGATCGTAGATGGCCTGGCAGTGTCTTATGGACTCTTCAATAAACCTGGACCACAGGCCGAGGCATTTTTTATCACCGGACTGAAGCTTGACGACGAACTCCCGGGCCCGGGCTGCGAAGGCCTCATCAGATTTAAACAATGAAGAGGCGCTCTGGTAGAAGATCTCCAGGTCTTTCAGTTCTGTAGCCAGCTGTGCACCTTCGGATTCCAGCTTGTCCATGTAGGCAAGCAGGCTGCCAAATTGTGCGCCCCAGTCCCCGACATGATTTGCCCGAATAACTTCGTGACCCAGGAATTCGAGGACACGAACCGCGGCGTCGCCAATGGCGGTAGAACGCAGGTGCCCGATATGCATCTCCTTCGCAAGGTTTGGTGATGAGTAGTCGATGAGGATCTTTTCGGACGCGAAGCGGGTAACACCCAGGCGGTTGTCGCTTGTCATGTTCTCCAGCTCGCGGCAGAGGAATGCTGTATTCAGTCGGATATTGATAAAACCGGGACCTGCGATCTCCAGTTCCAAAAGGTCCTTCAGTTTGCCTTCCCGGATATATTCAGCAACCTGCTCGGCGAGTTCGCGTGGATTTTTTTTCGCCTTCTTTGCGGCACCCATGATGCCGTTCGCCTGGTAGTGACCGAATTCTGGTTTTGAGGCCTGTTTCACCACGGCGGTAGCATCGGCCTGACCGAGCGCTGTGAGTGCGCGTTCGAATTCGTTATCGAGATATTTCTTAAGATTCATGACTTTGGGACCCGCGAGAGGGCGCACATGTTAGCCAAAATCATGATTCAGGTCTAACGGATCGCCGTTTTGGGACCGTCAGTGGAAAGTGATTCTGGTTGTTTGCTGTCGAGGACAGCCCGGACCTGGGCGCGTAGCATGTCAGTGCCATAGGGCTTTGGTATGACAGGCAGTTTCTGTTCCTCGATGAATTTTGTCTGCTGGCTGTCTGTCGAGTAGCCGCTGGTGAATACAATAGGTGCGTCTGGATGTATCTCACGAATCCGCTCAGCCGCGTCACGCCCACCTAGTTTCGGCATAACCACATCCATAATCACCAGGTCGATCTTATCCGCGTGCTCCATGTATAACCTGGTACCGTCTTCTCCGTCGCTGGCTTCAAGGACGGTGTAGCCAGCGCCGGCAAGAATCAGGCTGGCGAGATCCCTGACCTGGTCATTGTCTTCAACAATCAGTACGGTTTCGTGTCCCCCGGGTACCTTTGTCTGTTGCCTGCGACCGCCGGATTCATCCGCCTGCGCAGTAGGCAGGTAGATCTCAAAGCGTGTGCCCACGCCGAGTGTAGATTCCACCTTAATAAACCCGTGATGCTGCTCGACAATCCCGAATACGACCGCCAGGCCCAGCCCAGTGCCGCTACCCTCCGGTTTCGTGGTGTAGAAAGGCTCAAAGACATGTGCCAGCACTTCATCATCCATGCCTGTACCGGTGTCACTGACCTGGATAACCAGAAGATCAGACTGGGCATCCTGCCCTGTGCTGAGCTGCACGGAGATTCTGCCACCGGAGACCATGGCGTCCCTTGCATTGACCGCGAGGTTGATTAACACCTGTTCGAGTTGTGTTGGATCGGCATAAAGGTAGATGTCTTTCGCTGTGCTGTTGAACTCAATCTCGATATTTCCCGGCAGTAGGCGCGTAATCATTTCCTGTACACCCTCTATAAGCTCGTTGGCTTCGACAAGCTTCGGTTCGATGACCTGCCTGCGGCTGAATGTTAAAAGCTTTTGTGTCATCTCGGTGCCACGCTCACCAGCTTTCTTTATCTCAGCCAGGTAGCTCGCAAGCTTGTCCGGGTTGGCTGCCTGCATGGCAAGGTCTGCATAACCGAGGATGGCAATCAGCAGGTTGTTGAAGTCGTGGGCAATCCCACCTGACAGCTGGCCAATAGATTCCATTTTCTGGGAAGCCTGGAGCTGCACTTCAAGGGCTTCCCGCTCTTTCTCAATTCGTCGTCTGAAACTGACGTCCCGGATGATGCAGGTCGTGTAACGACCCCCGGCCAGTTCATGACTGGACACAGAAACTTCCAGCGGAACCAGGTTTCGATCTCTCCGGATACCCTGCACATCCATACCGGAGATCACTTTGTTCCGTTCGCGGTGGTGGTAAATATCCCGAAGCTGGTTTGTGCCGAGTGTTTCGGGTATCAGGTCCTTGATGCTCATGCCTTGCAGGTCGGGCTGGCTGTATCCGAACAGCTCTGATGATTCGGGGTTGGCATAAGTGATCCTGCAATCTTCGTCGAAGGTGAGGATGGCATCCGGCGCTGAATCGGTGATGGACTTGAAACTGCTGACTCTCTGTGAGAGTTCTTCTTCTAGCCGCCTTTGGTCAGAGATATCTGTGCCGATGCATATGGCAACATCCTGTTCACCAAGCTGGCTGAGGAAAGGTTGAACCCGAAGTGTGATGTCGGAACTTCGCTCGCGCTGGACGGTAATCTGTATCGGTGAAATGTGAGAGGTATTCCCGCGAATCAGGCCGGTGACTGCTTCCTGAAGCTGGCTCAAGTCCTGTGGTGACAGGAGTGAACGGAAATTGATTTTGTTGTTCTCCTGGCCAAGGGTTTTACGACACGATGGACTGGCGTAAGTGATGTCGCCCTGATCGTTCATCACCCAGATCAGGTCAGAGATAAACTCGGCGATCAGGCCGGAATTTTGCAGGCGAAGGTCGGAATCAGTAGTCTCCCGGCGGGCACCTGCCTGCAGTTGCGCGTATTGTTGCCTCAGCTGCTCATGTTCTGACAGCAGCACCGCAAATTCACGCGTCACGACGAAATAGCTTCGCCACCAGTACCAGAGTCGTCTGGCAGCAGTTACCAGCCAGCCACTCTCCTGGTAGTCAACGGTGTAGGTGGCGCCAGCGGATGTCGGTTTCATGGTGACTGAAGCCCTGGGTAAACCAAGAGCTTCGGTGAGGCCTTCCATCTGGCCGGAAAGAATTGACAGGTAGGGGTAGCAGGGCTGCAGGCCTTTCTTCACCTGCAGGCGAACCAAGAGCTGACCCGATTCCCTGAATTCGACTTCGCTCAGGAACGGGAACTGCCGGCTGGATAAACCTGAAAAGCCCCAGGTGGCAAGAAACTGCTCCCTTGCACCAAAGGTAACCCGCCCGATACTGGCCTGTAGCTTGAAGACGCCCGTGTTCCAGGAATTCCTGCCGATAGCGCGCAGGTCATATTCGTCGAGAAACTTTCCCATGTTTGAAACAACATCAGCAAAATCGTTCCAGTGCAGAAAGTCCTCAGGGTCGCTCAGGTCCCTGTCTTCCACCTTGGTACCTCGCAAAACCTGGCGTATCTGGATTCTCCTCGATTCGCAGAGCGGGAAAATCCAGGCGAGGTGTCTGCAGGAGATGTACTCGTTGCTGTTTTTCATGGGGCTCCTCGCGGAGCAGCCTTCTTGGCCGGTCGGTCAGTATTTAAGAACCGTGATCCAGGGTCAAGAAGGTGTTTGGTTCCTGAGCAGTTGTCGGGCGAGGTCGTTAAGCTCCGGATAGTCAGCGATCTCGCACCGCCCGGTTTCGGTCAGGCTGTAGATGCCACGGGACTCACGTACAAACCAGCCATAGATATTGCGCGATAGTATGGATTGCGTTTTCTCACCTGTGTAACCGCGCAACTCGGCGACTCTGCTGGGACCATTAATCAGCAGGAGATTGGCGAGCATCACCGCGGTTTCCCTGTAAGCTGTGTATACCGGTATCCGCGTTGCGCCGCCGATGTTTCGCTGCAGTGTTCGGCCGGCCACCTCTTTCAGCAGGCGATCACGTCGTCGCGCGTTGATACTACCCTGCCAGTCTGGTGCCTGCCTGATATTGGCGACAACCCTGAGTGGACTTTCATAAACAGTAATCAAGCCCAGTCCCAGGCGCTTGACTACTCTTTGCTGTGCCTTGAATCTCCTGCCGCCGGGATTGGCAGGCTCCGGTATTGCGAGGTAAACCTTCGGGGTCAGGCTCTGTCGGTCTACAGCCTGCGTGAGCAAAGTGATGTTAAGTGAACGTTTCAGCTCAATGATGACGATTTCATCGTCCTTCACTGCGACCACATCACAGTGATTTACTTCGGCCGCAACCTCATAACCGAGGGACGTGAAATGGTCCCTGATCGGTGCGAAGAGTTCGGTTTCCTTCAATGTCAGCTGCCTGATTGCAGGCGATCGACCAGTTGTCGATGGAATCCCATGAACGAACCGTTGCTCATTATGACGACGTGGGTTGCTTTATCGTCGGCACTGATCTCGACCAGGGTCTTTTCTATCAGGTCATCAAGGTCGTTGAGCAGGTGTGAGCGATCTGTCTGCATCCCGCTCATGTCCCACTTCACGTTAGCGCCCTGGTACCAGTAAACAACATCGGCGTTGTCTGCGCTGTGCAGGAGAGTCTGCTCGTGAACACCGAGCTTCATGGTATGTGAAGCAGGTTCGATAACAGCAATGATGCGTTCACCTTCTGTCTTGCGTCGAAGTCCATCCAGTGTGGTTGCGATCTCTGTCGGATGATGCGCGAAGTCATCATAGACCTTCAGGTCCTCGCGTTCGTAGATGACTTCCATGCGTCGTTTTACACCTTCAAAAGTACAAAGGGCTTCGCAGGAAACTTCGATGGCAACACCAGCGTGTCGGGCAGCGGCGATTGCTGAGAGTGCATTGTGAATATTGTGTTGTCCGGTAAGGCTCCACGACACTTCACCCTTGCTTTTGCCGTCCAGCAGAATCTCGAAGCTGCCATCATCCCGTTCGATTCCCTGGAGCTGTTCGCTGCCAACAGCAAGCGTTGGCGTCCAGCATCCGCGACTGATGACATCCGTCAGGTTGGCGTCAGAATCAGGGTAAATGACGAGACCCTCACCGGGAATGGATCTGAGCAGCAGGTGGAACTGGGTCTTGATCGCCTCGAGGTCGGCAAAGATGTCAGCATGGTCGAATTCGAGGTTGTTCATCACCAGGGTTCTGGGTCGGTAATGCAGGAACTTTGAGCGCCGGTCGAAGTAGGAGGTGTCGTACTCGTCGGCCTCGATGACAAAAAAGGGAGTTTTTCCCAGTCTCGAGGATCGTCCGAAGTTCTGGGGTACACCGCCGATGAGAAAGCCTGGTGTGAGTCCGGCATGATCCAGTATCCAGCTGATCATCGAGGAAGTTGTGGTTTTCCCGTGGGTGCCGGCAACGGCGATGACCCAGCGATCCTGTAGAAGGTAGCGACCCAGCCATTCCGCACCTGATGTGTATGCGATGCCACGATTGAGGACGGACTCCAGGGCCGGATTGCCGCGAGGCAGGTTGGCATTACCCACGATGACGAGTTCGGTGTCCTTTGACACGGAGTCACTGGTGTATCCGGAATCAAGTTCGATACCGGCTTGCTCCAGTTGTGTGCTCATCGGTGGATAAACGTTTTCGTCCGTGCCGGTCACTTCATGGCCGAGTTCCCTGGCCAGCAGTGCAATGCTGCCCATCAATGTGCCGCAGATACCGAGGATATGGATGCGCATAACAGTTCAGGACTCTATCAATTTGACACTAGACTGACGGCAGCGATGACCCCCATCAGTTCAATCAGGAATGCCAGGCAAGAGCCCTGCAGCACACTGATGTCAACGGCCTTGTGGTAGATATACCCGGCGATGGCGAGCCACCAGCCGAGGCACACCCAGGTCACGGAATCAGCAAACGCGACCAGCGTGGCGTTATCGGATTCCAGAAGGATGAAATTAAAAGGCAGGAGAATGATCAGCATGACTGCGTTGGCGCCCAGCATGGCGGACCAGGTTGCAGGAAAACGAGCGGCGTGATCCTTGTACTGCAGTAATGCCCAGGTCACCGCCGCCTGGATCGAAATGCCAATAGCGATAGTGGCGATCACCTGGAAGAGGTCAAGAACGGGTCGGGTCAGGGACACGACAACCAGCGCGATAATGAGGTAAATCGAAAACACAAGCAGCGTTGCAAACCAGGAAGAGGGTAGCTGTGCCGGTGATGAACGCAGCAGGCACAGTTGCCAGAAATAGTAGACGATCTGCAGCACCTCAGAGATACCCCTGGTTAATACCCCGAATTTTTGGCAGGAACGCGCCGAGAATCAGCGTGCTGAAACAGAGGATCAAGCCACTGGTGACCAGGCCAGCCTGAATGCTGACGGTCTCGGCAATATAGCCGATGGGAAGTACGCCCAGGGGCATGAGTCCGTGTGACATCATATCGATGCTCATTATCCGGCCTCGCATGTGTTGTTCAACCTGCAGCTGGGTCAGGCTGCGATTCATGGACATATTGACGGCTGAGATAAATCCGATCGGTGCAATCACCAGTGTTGCTGAGATAAATTGCTCGGTAAGTGCAAACGCAGCAACCAGCAGCCCCCACACGGCGCCGGAACCTAGCAGCCAGTATCCCTTGTGGGAAAAGTTGCCCATCTTGGCAAGTACCAGTGATCCGATGACCGCACCCGCACCGAGTCCGGTCATGAGCAGCCCGAGATCATCAGGACCGCCGTTCAGCACATCAGTTGAGAAGGCGGGAAGCAATGTATTAATGGTGAGCCCGAACAGAAACGGCAGGATGGACAGCAGGATGAGTCCACCCACGACCGGCGAGTTGAACACGTAGTTCAGTCCTTCCATGGTATCAGCCATTGGGCTCTGTCCTTTGCCCGGACTTGGTTTGCCGTCATGCCTGATGAATATGACCGTTACGGCGGAAAGCAGGTAGAGCACTGACAGGACATAATAGACCAGTCCGACACCGAAAGTGGATGAGGTATTGCCGCCAGCAAAGATGGCGATCATAAAACCTGCCAGGGCTGGTCCGAGGATACGAGATAGATTCCAGGAGGCTGTATTAAAAGCCATCGCATTGAACATGAGCTTCTCACCGACGATCTCCGGAATAAATGCGGTTCGGGCGGGAATCGACAGGGACAGCACGGTGCCATTCAATACCCCGACCCAGATAAAATCCCAGAAGGTGACATTGCCGAACATGATGATGGTGCCCATGGCTGCGGTTGCCATACCGTTGATGACCGGTGTCCATCCAATGACGGGCTTTTTTGCGACTCGATCAGCGAGCACACCTCCAGCCAGTGAAAAGACCACCTGGGGTACCATAAATGCCATGGTCACCAGGGTGAGGTTGATCGCTGAGGAGGTCATCTCGTAGACCAGCCAGCCCTGGGCGACCAACTGCATGTTGAGCGCAAAGGCGGATGCCAGCATGCCAATCCACAGGTACCGATAATCCCGCACCTTCAGGGATGCGAACATGGATTTGTCTTCGGTGGACGCAAGGCCCGAGGTAATAGTGCTCAAGAAACTACAACGGATTAAAACCGCATTATAGCGGATCAATGAGTCTTCAAGCGGCTCGTTATTTCAGGAATAAGATACTCTGCGGTTGCATAGCCACCGCAGACAAGCGTGGGGCCATTTCCGGTGTCAAGGAAAATGGCAGGTAGTGCCTGGGTACCTCGTTCACCGCACCAGTTGAACTCTGATCGGGTTAACCCGGTGAATTCTTCGCTGCGGATGGCGGCATCGAATTCGTTCCGTGACAGTCCCGTGTTCCCGGCGAGGTCATAGAGTACGTCAAGATCACCCAGGTTCCGGCAGTCGATGTAAAAGGCACGCTGCATATCGCGGAATTCTTCCCAGGGTTCCCGCCCCAGGTATTTTCGGCTGATCTGCAGAGTACGGCAGGCAAGTTCGCTGTGATAAATAAATGTCCTGTCAGTTGGCAGTGAGAACGTGAACTCCTGTCCCGTTGTCTCGGCGACGCTGCGCCAGAGTCGCACAAGATCTTTGATGTGATGTTCAGTTAAGGGTTTCATGCTGCCTACCTGCAGGCCCGCGCAGCGGAGTTTGAAATAAAGACGTTCGCCAAGGGCTGACTTCAGTTTCATGACTTCGGGCAGGGTGCCCCAGCACCAGGAGCAGATGGGGTCCGTCATGAACAGGAGTGTTCCTTCGTAGTCGTCTGAGTTCATGGGGAACACTTTATGGTGTTGGAGAGAAAAGGACTACTCCATCGGTGTGAGCAAAACGCCCGTGACATTGCGGGGCTGGAGTTTTTCTGTGTCCAGGCTGAGTTCCTCAACCAGCGGCCAGATTTCCATCCGCTCTATTCCAACCGGTGTTGTTGCGACAGCAAACCTGGTTTCACCGTGCATTTCGATTTCAACGATCGGTTCTTCCTTGAGGTTCAGGTACCACTCCGGTTTGTAGGTTTCTGTTTCATTCGTGGCTGCGACAACCAGGCCGTCACCGGCCTGGCGAAAGAACAGTGGGTGGGTGGTCAACTCACCACTGTACCGGTCGTAGGTTTTGAGAAGAAGGATCTGCTCGGCGCTAATCCGGTTAAGCATCATTGTCACTCTCGCGTGTCACCTGCCATTGAGGTTACCGATAGAGTGCTTGATTGCTGATAGATTTGGCTGAAATCGCAAAAACCGGGTCCAGGTGGAAGGCCTGGTCCCGGTTTTGTGACGGGATTCGCGTTTTAGTCCGGCAGACCCAGAACGCGTTTGGAGATGATGTTCATCTGAACTTCGTTGGTACCACCGTAGATCGTCACAGCCCTGGAGTTCAGCCAGAGTCGGGTGCTGTCCAGTTCCTGGGCGGTGAATCCTTCACCTTCCCAGCCGATACCCTGGAAGCCCATCAGTTCAGATTTCAGTTCCGTGCGGTTGCGTGCAAGGTTGGCACCCACCAGCTTGAAGATGGAGGTGACGTCACCGGGTGTCTTGCCTGACTGGCTTTCCTGTGCAACACGTTGTGCAGTCAACTGGAAAGCTCGCTCACGCATGGAGTGATCCAGGACTTTCTGGCGAGTGCCCGGGTCAGCGATTCTGCCGTTTTCTTCACCGGTGTACTGCTTGGCGAGATCCACGATTTCGTTTCGCTTTTTCGGCTGGTCTTTTTTCTTCGACGCGCCTGCGAGGCCGCCAATACCCGAACGTTCGAACTGTAGCAGTCGCTTGCCGACAGTCCAGCCCTTGTTCAGTTCACCAACCAGGTCATCACGACGCGCAATCGCGTTGTCGAGGAAAGTCTCGCAGAATGGTGATGAACCGGAGATCAGGGAAATGGGTTTTACCGTGACACCTTCCTGGTGCATGTCGAGTAGCACAAAACTGATGCCGTCATGTTTTGGCGCGCTGGGGTCTGTGCGTACCAGCGCAAACATCCAGTCAGCGTACTGGGCGCCAGAGGTCCAGATCTTCTGTCCGTTGATCACGAAGTGATCACCTTCCAGGACAGCCTTGCACTGTAGTGCGGCAAGGTCGGATCCGGCACCCGGCTCACTGTATCCCTGGCACCATCTTATGGTGCCATCACAGATGCTGGGGATGTGGCGCTGTTTCTGTTCTTCTGTGCCGAACTCCAGGAGAGTCGGGCCTATCATGGTGAGTCCCATGCCAGAAGAGGGCGGCGTCGCAGCAATCCTCTTCATTTCCTGGTTCAGGATTGCCGCTCTTTCAGGATCCAGTCCACCGCCGCCATATTCGCTGGGCCAGGTTGGTGCAACCCAGCCTTTCTGGGCCATGCGTTCCAGCCAGACCTTTGCTTCGGGGCGTGCGTAGATTTCGTGAGCATCTTCCCAGTGGAAACTGAGATTACGCATTTCCTGGGGGCAGTTTTCCTCCAACCAGGCGCGTGTCTCTTCTTGAAAGGCTTGTAAATCCGTCATGTATTCGCTCCAAAATTCAGGTGCGTAGACTGCCATAACATGGCGTCAGGTGCTACGCCTGGGAGCTAATGAACCAGCGAATGTCATCCAGATTTACAGGGGGAGTCAGGTATATGACGCCTGATTCAGCGAAAAAATCTTCGACCGGCAGTTGTTCCACGATCGCCATCACACGGGTGGTCACCGACAGCTTGGCCAGGAGGGCCTTAAGCTCGGGATTGTCTTCCACGTGGGAGGTCTTCCAGGGAGCGCGGCCGTCATAGATCACCGCATCAATATCGGTTTCTTCGAGCTCGTCGATGGCGCCACGCAGGCAGTCTGCCCAGATCAATTTGTCCTCGGTAGCCAGTTGACGTTCAACCTGTTTCCTGACTTCGGGTGTACTGATGATGAGGGTTTGCATGGGCTCTATTACACCCCCATATCGAAGCCGATTCTTTGACCTATGTCAGTGATCGGGTTTTGGGAGAACTGCAGACTTGTTCCTGCAACAAATCAGATAAGGAGAATTCTGACATGATCTTTCAACATGCCGAAGATGCAGCAACCCTTAAAAAAGTTGGACTCAACATCGCCATTCTGACTGGTGTCATGCTGGCGCTAATCGTAATTTCGATGCTGGTCGGCTAGGCGTCAGTTTTGAGGTGGGCGATATCACACAGCGAGTGTCGATCCAGGATCTCAATTTCTTTACCTTCGACCTTGAGAACGCCCATCGTCTGTAACCGGGTAAACACCCGGGATACGGTTTCCACCGCAAGCCCGAGATAGTTGGCAATGTCAGACCGGGCCATGGGTAACCTGAAGCGTGTCGCTGAAAGTCGTCGCTGTTCGTAGCGCATCGACAGGTTCATCAGGAAGGCGCCAATGCGCTCCTCGGATGTTTTTTTCGCCAGCAGCATTTGCAGTTCCTGGTCGATTCGGATCTCCCGGGAGAGCAGTTTGTACATATGAACCTGCAGGTTCTGTATGTTAGCGGACAGTTTCTCGACATCCCGGTAAGGAATTTCACAGACCGATGCGGTTTCCAGCGCCTTGGCAGCGCTGATGTGCCTGGCCGAGTCGATGGCATCCATGCCCAGGATTTCACCGGGCAGGTAGAAGGCAATGACCTGCTCCTCGCCTTTATCATCGATGGAAAACACCTTTATCGAACCTGACCTGACGGCAAACAGGGAAGAAAAGTCATCGCCGGCGTGGAACAGGTACTCACCGCGTTGCAGCGGTTTGCCCCTCTTTACAATACTGTCCACCTCATCCATCTCATCGACGGACAGGGTATGTGGCAGGCACAGTTCGTTTAGGCCGCAGTTCTGGCAGGAGACTGTAAAACTGGCTTTGGCGTTCATAGCTGACCTTTGTCTCTCTCAAGATGCTCAATGGGTTGTCGAAGGGAAATATTACTTCATTTCGCGTCGCCTGTGGCATCAATCAGTGCTCACGGCTAAACTGCCGCATTCTCGTCTAACTCCCCGTATTTGTTGAAGAAAAAGCAGGTTTTATGAAGGCTGAAGCACGACAATCTCTCCATCTGGTGACCTGGCTGGCGCTGGTGTGCGCAGTAATTTTCCTCATGATCGTCGTGGGTGGCGTCACCAGGCTGACTCAGAGCGGTCTTTCCATGGTCGACTGGCGTCCTATCATGGGAGTGGTTCCGCCGCTGTCGGCAGACGAGTGGCAGCAGACATTTGATGCCTACAGGCAATATCCCGAGTACCAGAAGATTAACCGCGGTATGAGCCTCGATGAGTTCAAGCAGATTTTTTACTGGGAGTATGGTCATCGCGTTCTTGGACGACTCATCGGCCTGATCTATTTTCTGCCGTTTATGCTGTTTCTGCTGCTGGGAAAGGTGGAAAAGCGTTGGCAGCCGCGACTCTGGGTCGCCTTTGTACTTGGGGGGCTTCAGGGATTGATGGGTTGGTACATGGTCAAGAGCGGACTTGTGGATGTGCCGTATGTCAGCCACTACCGTCTCGCAGCGCACCTGATGCTTGCCATGCTGATCATCGCATTCCTGTTCTGGTTGATCCTGGACATGCTTGCGGTGGAAAAACCTGATGTGGATGACAGATTCAGGTCCGGGAGTTTCTGGTTGCTGGTCATGCTCGTGTTACAGCTGGTACTTGGAGCTTTCGTCGCGGGCCTTGATGCAGGGTACGGTTTCAATACCTGGCCGCTGATGCATGGTCAGTTTATTGCGGATGCTGCCCTGATGATGGAACCCTTCTGGCACAACTTCATCGAGAATGGTGTGATGATCCAGTTTGTTCATCGCTGGCTCGGAGCGCTGATTGTCCTTGGGGTCCTTCTGTTTGCCTGGTTCTCAAGGGGAACGGCGCTTCTCTGGCCGTCACTTGTATTGCTTGGCATTACGTTTGTCCAGTTTGGGCTTGGTGTCACAACCTTGCTGTATAGAGTACCGGTTGTCCTTGGCAGCCTGCACCAGGCGGTTGCCTGTCTTATGCTGCTATCCATGGTTTACCTGGTTTACCTGACCAGGCGTCCATCAGGGATGCCGTCGTGAAAGTCTGTCTGGCCCAGATCAACACGACACCGGGCGACTTTGATCAGAACCTTGGCGGGATCATCGCTGGTATGCAGGCGGCCAGCCAGGCCGGTGCTGACCTGGTGGTGTTTCCTGAGTTGACCATACCAGGATACCTGAGCCAGGACCTGCTCTATAACCCCGACTTTATCGGCAGGAACCTGGCAGTGTTGCAGCGAGTGATGGACGAATCGACCAGGTACGCCGGTCTGCACATTGTTGTTGGTTATGTGGGTCGAAACACGGGGATCGGAAAACCCTTCACGAACATGGCATGTGTCATAGCGGATGGGGTGCTTGTTTGCGAGTACCAGAAGCAGCTGCTTCCTTTTTACGATGTGTTCGATGAACTCCGCTACTTTGAGGCTGGCTCGCACACCTGCATTTTTGAGCTCCGTGGGCTGCGGGTCGGTGTCGCCATCTGCGAAGATCTCTGGAACGACAAAGGCGCTGACGACTATAACTATGAAAACAATCCACTGGAGCAGTACAAGGAGGCGGGTGTCGATGTCCTGGTTTCCCTGAACAGCTCGCCGTTTGTTCATGGTAAGTGTGTACAGCGGATGGCGCATATCACGCCAGCGACAGAAAAGGGTCTCACGGTCATTTATGTCAACCAGGTGGGTGGGCAGGATGAACTGGTGTTTGACGGCCAGAGTTTTGTCGCCAGGCACGGTGAGGTTCTGTTTCTGAGTAATGTGCTGTTCGAGGATTCCTACCCGGTTGTGGATCTTGCGGCTGCGCCATCGAGGACCGTTGATGAGGCAGTGCGTGAGACACCCGTGCCGCTAAAGGACCTCCTGGTGCTGGGGCTTCGTGACTACACCCGCAAGTCAGGGTTTGACCAGGTTGTTCTGGCCTCAAGCGGTGGAGTAGACAGCGCGGTTGTCTGCATGCTGGCTTGTGAGGCCATGGGCCCGAAAAATGTTCACGCGATCAGGATGCCCTCTGTCTTCAGCAGCGAACATTCACGGGACGACGCCAGGCTGCTGCACGACCAGCTTGGGTGCTGGGACTATGAAATGCCGATTGACCATGAAACGCTGGTTACCGAGCTGAACCGGTCTTACCAGGTACACGATGATGACGACAATGTTGTTCATCGCAGGATCTCTTCGGGCGGCTACAGCCACGTGGCAGATGAGAACATCCAGGCACGCCTGCGGGATGTGTACCTTATGCACTTCAGTAATGCCTACGGTGCCATGCCCCTTTCAACGGGAAACAAAACGGAAGCGGGGTGCGGCTACTACACGCACTTTGACATGAACTTTTCTTACGCGCCGATTAAGGACCTCTACAAGTTTCAGGTGATGCAGCTGGCAAAGGAGGACCCGAGAGTTCCTGACAATATCTGGAAAAAGCCGCCCTCGGCAGAGCTGGCAGAGGGACAGACTGACGAGGCGAGCCTGATGCCTTACGCGATACTCGATCCCATTGTGCTTGCCTATGTGGAAGAGTATGTGACGAATATTGAAAGGTTTCGCGACTGGGTCGCTTCAATAGAGCTTTCCGCAGTTACCGGCGACGAAGATGTGTTCCGGGCGTGGCTGGCAAAAAGCGGTGCCGAACAGGATTACCAGAGGATTGTGTCCCTGATTGGCAGGATGGAATACAAGCGAAGGCAAACCTGCCCGGGCACCAAGGTGTCCAAGGTGGCTTTTGGTATCGGTCGCCGGATCCCTATCGTGGAAAAGTGGTCCTAGCGGCGGGTTGCCGCCAGGACCGATGTTATCGGTTAGTTGACCGAAACGATTCTTGGCTGCGCCTTCTCAGATTTAGGCAGCTCAATTCGTAGAACGCCACGCCGGTATGAGGCGCTGGTGCGGGCTTCATCAACTTCGATGGGCAGTGGGAAAGTTCGCTCGAATCTGCCATAGGCTCGTTCTGTAATATGGTAGTGACCTTCCTTTCGTTCACTGCTGGCTTGTCGTGTGCCACGAACGACGAGTGTCTGCCCGGAAACGAAGATCGTGAAATCATCTTTACCAAGTCCTGGTGCTTCGATTTCCACCGTGACACCGTCACGGGTCTCATGCAGCTCCGCACTCAGCAAACCCCAGCGATTCCCAAATGTCTGATCACTTTCACTGGCCGGTGTGAATCGGGTGATCGCGTTTCTGGCCTTGTTCCAGAGATCCTGCCAGCCTTCAGCGAGCGTGTCCCAGGATTCCCGGACGGTCTCACCAAGTTTGTCAAAAGTTGCCATATGCATTTCCTCTTTAATCTTCCCCTTCAACAGTAATGCTGATGGGTTTGGCTTTCTGCGCCTTGGGGATGGTTATCTCAAGAACGCCGTTATTGGATTTGGCAGAAACAGTCTCCTCGTCAGCAGTTTCAGGTAGATTGAACTGACGGTAAAAGGTACCCCGAATGCGTTCACGCCGGGTGAAATTGGACTCCGTGACTTCGTTATCGGTATTCCGTTCACCCCTGATCGTCAGTACACCCTGGTGGAGGCTGATTTCCATGTTCTCGGGTTTTACGCCGGGCATGTCTGCTGTCACCACAAATGACTGCTCAGTCTCCGAGATGTCTACCTGCGGGGACCAGTTGGCACCCTCTGTGTACTGGCCCGGTGGCCGGTCATCAAAAAATCGGTTCAGCTCCCTTTTGATCTGGTTCAGGGCGTTGAATGGTGAAACGCGATAGTTCATGTGTAATCTCCTTCCTTTGTTAGGACTCGTTATGTTCTAAATAGGTCCGGCCAGGTGATGTTCAAGAGAAAATTTCATAAAAATTAACGCGAATTTTGGTGCTGGAAAGATTGACCGGGGTCATTGTCTGGTAAACTGAGGACTCGTATATTTTTTACCGGGTTTCAGAGGAGGTCGTGCCGTGAACGACATCAATCGAGTGGTAGCCATTGTAGAGCCAGGGGCAGAGAGTCAGCCTGCGCTGGAGCGGGTGAAGTACCTCGCCAGGTACATGGATTTTGAACTCATGCTGATCGCCTGTGATTACAGCCAGTATCTCGTTGAAGGCTACTATTTTTCGGAAGCGGAACTTCCTGGTCTGCGTAAGGAATACCTCGATGAGAGAAAAGAACTTCTAGAGGTGCTCGCTGAGCCTCTTCGTGAAGGGGGGCTGACAGTCATCACTGAGGCAATCTGGTCGCATCCCAGGTACCGGGCGATTCAGGATGTTGTCGAGAAATACCAGCCTGACCTCGTCGTTCATCACGCAAGGAAACATGCCGCCTTATCGCGTGCAGTTCTGACCAATGATGACTGGCAACTCGCCCGCCACTGCACAGCGCCCCTGCTGGTGGTGAAAGAGAAGTCCTGGAAAGAAAAGCCGGTGATCCTCGCGGGTGTTGACCCGATGCATGGTCGCCATAAGCCCAGTGGGCTTGATCATCGAATCCTCGATACCGGGAAGATGCTTGCGGACAAGACCGGCGGTGATCTGTATGCCGCGCACGCCTATGGGCAGTTTCCATTGTCGGGTGTCTACCCGGCGGATGCAGAGACCCAGCATCGTGCGGCGTTCAACGAACTGACGCAGGAATATGGCCTGACCGATACCCACTCACTGCTGGTTGATGAAGCGCCGGAATATGCGATGAAAAAACTGGAAGAAGACCTGGATGCAGATCTCGTGATTGTCGGTGCTATTTCCAGGAGCATTGTTACCGATGTGTTTATCGGGAGCGTTACAGAGAAAGTGCTCGATTTCCTGGATTGTGATGCGCTGTTGCTGCGACCGAAAAACTAACCCAACCTTGAGGTAAATATGGCAAAGGCAAAACGATATCAAAAAATCCTTTTAGCCCTGGATTTTCATGAAGACAATCAATCCGTGATTGATGTGGCTACCGATATGCAGGAGCTTTACGGTGCTGAACTGCACATCGTTCACGTTAATGAGCCTCTAGGCATGGCCTATGCCGCTGACGGCGTCAGCTGGGGTGACCAGGTTTACGCGCTGGAAGCCAGTATCCGGAAAGAAAGCGTGAAAAAGATAAATGAAACTGCAGCTTCCCTCAAATTGAAGGAAGAACAGACTCACCTGCTAGAAGGCCGGCCTTCCACACGCATTCATGAATTGTGTGAGCAGGAAAATTTTGACCTGATTGTACTTGGCACACATGGTCAGTCAGGCTTGCAGTTGCTGCTGGGCTCCACGGCAAACTCTGTACTGCATGGCGCCGGTTGTGATGTGCTGGCGGTGCGTATCCAATAGGATAACGAATCCACTAGGCAGGATTAAAATAGAGCAGGCAGTCGGTATTGGCCACAACTGGATCGGTGGTGGCCATGAACAGGGTCATGGCTTCACGTGTCCGCAACAGGCCGTCGGTCTGGTCGAAGTATCGGTTGAACTGATCGTTGCCATCCCGATCACGTGCTACCAGGTCGCCGTGCTGGCTTCGGCCAAACCATCCCAGAACCTGGCCTGCCTGCAGGGTACGAAAATTGAACTGGTCGATGCTGTTTATCATGGTCAGGTCAGCATTTTCGTCGACAGAGCTTGAATAGGTCACTGTCAGGTGGCGTTCCGTTTCCAGTCGCAAAGGTGAATCCAATAGGTTCACGGGGAAAGCCTCTGCGTGACCCAGGTCCCGCATCATGACAAATCTGTGTAGTGTTTCACGAGCGAGCCAGTCTGCATCCGGGTCCATGAACGCGCCGAACTCCACTGTGACGGTGGGTATATCAGGGGGTACATATTCCAACAGGGTGCCAAGTTTCTGGTGAATGATGATCAGATGGTCGGTGAATAGGCTAGCCAGCCGGCGGGTTTGCTCATCTGTTTTGACGGCAACACAAAATGGCTCACTGTGAGAAGAGGTATTGTGCGTATCGACTATAGCCTCGGGCGCATATTCCCCAAGCATCGCCAGGATTCCCTCGGCAAGTTCTGCCTGGTGAGTCCCGTCAGTCAGCCCGAAGCAACGATTCAGGTCTCGTTCGCCCGGGATGTAACGGTGTGAAAGCAGCGGGCTGTGCAGTGCCGCATCCACGGAGGCGACCAGGATACCGAGATTGGTGGCGGGCTGGACGTTATCTTTCAGCAGGTGGTGGATGGCTTTGATACCTGACGGCTCGTTGCCATGAAGCAGGGTAACGACAGCCCGTCGCCTGTTGGCGTCGACGCCTGGAACTTCGAACCAGGCGGGACCGGCAAGGTTTTTCAGAAACTCGCCGACATCTTTCCCGAGCATCGAAGCGTCGGGGGTAGGCAGTTTCCTGATGGAAGATTGTGTCTGGACCAACTGTAACAGCAACCTGAACGGCAAAGAGCGGTATTATATAGCGATGCACATCAGTGAACCCGCATTTACGCTTGGCGTAGAAGAAGAATACCTGTTGGTTGATCTGGAGAGCCGGGACCTTGTCAGTGACCCGCCAGCCCAGCTCATGCAGGAATGCTCTCGTTTGTTGCAGGAACATGTCAGTCCTGAACTGATGCGAGCCCAGATTGAGGTAGGGACGCCGGTTTGTCATTCCCTGTCCGAGGTCCGGAATAACCTGGAACGCCTGCGCGGCACCATTGCGGAAGTGAGCAGCCGGTTTGGCTGCGCGCCCATTGCCGTTTCAACACATCCTTTCGCGCGCTGGCTGGAGCAGAAGCAAACTGCCAAGCAGAGATACCTGGAACTTACTGACCAAATGCAGCTGGCTGCGCGACGATTGCTGATCTGTGGTATGCACGTCCATGTTGCTATTGAGGACGAAGAGCTCAGGATCGACCTCATGAACCAGATGAGTTATTTCCTGCCTCATCTGCTTGCCATGAGTTGCTCATCACCCTTCTGGGAAGGTGAGGACACGGGGCTCAGGTCATATCGGCTCACGGTGTTTGATGCCTTGCCCAGAACGGGACTCCCGGAACAGTTCGCCAGCTACGCTGAATATGAACGTCATGTTCGTGTTCTGGTAAACGCCGGTCTCGTTGAAGATGCCAGTATGATCTGGTGGGACCTGCGGCCCAGCGCATCATTTCCAACGCTGGAAACAAGAATCATGGACGTGGTGACAAATCTTGAGCACGCGCTCAGTCTTGTTGCCCTGACGGTGTGCCTGATGCGTATGCTGTATCGAGCCCGGTTAAAAAATCAACGCTGGCGTGTTTACGCAGGTATGTTGATCAACGAGAATCGCTGGCGTGCAATGAGGTACTCGTTTGACGAGGGTTTGATTGACCTGGCACGGGGTGAAGTTGTTCCGTTTCCCGAGCTCCTGGATGAGCTGATGGCTTTCATCGAAGAAGATGCTGATCACCTGGGCTGCCAGGATGAAATCATGGGTCTTCGGGAAATCCTGGTGAATGGAACCAGTGCGCATAACCAGATCAAGCAGTACCACAAGGCTCTTGATCAGAGGGACAGTCATGAACAGGCGCTAAGCCAGGTTGTGGACTGGCTGATTGAACAGACCGTCAAGAATCTTTAGTCCAACTCTACCAAGGGAGTGACCAATCTTGTCCAAGAACATTTTTTACGCTCAATCGGGCGGCGTCACAGCCGTAATCAATGCGACCGCCTGCGGTGTGATTGAGACCGCCAGGAAATCGCGCAAGCTGGGTAAGGTATACGCTGGCAAAAACGGCATTCTCGGTGCGTTGCGCGAAGAGCTGATTGATACTTCACTGGAATCGTCAAAAGCCATCGCCGCGCTCAGGCATACGCCGAGCGGTGCTTTTGGCTCCTGCCGTTACAAGTTGAAATCCCTCGCAGAAAACGAGGCGGAGTATAACCGGCTGGTCGAGGTTTTCAAGGTCCATGATATTGGATACTTCTTCTATAACGGTGGTGGTGACAGCCAGGATACTGCCAACAAGGTATCTCAATTGAGCCTCAGCTTGGGGCACCCGATAACCTGTATCGGTATTCCCAAAACCGTTGATAACGACCTGCCGATCACGGATACCTGCCCTGGGTTTGGGTCCGTGGCCAAGTATGTCGCTGTCTCGACCATGGAAGCAGGCCTGGATGTGGCATCCATGGCGGAATCTTCCACCAAGGTATTTGTTCTGGAGGTGATGGGGCGCCATGCGGGCTGGATCGCTGCCGCCGCGGGTTTGGCAAAGACCAGTGCCGGTGCACCCCCGCATGTCATACTTTTTCCTGAGGTAGCTTTCGACAGGGCGAAGTTCCTCGCGAAGGTACGTGAGTCAGTGAACAGGTATGGTTTCTGTGTGGTGGTTGCCAGTGAAGGTGCCCAGTATGCAGATGGCACTTTTCTGGCTGATGCTGGTGCCAAGGATGCGTTTGGCCATACCCAGCTGGGCGGGGTAGCTCCTGCACTGGTGGACATGATAAAGGCCGAACATGGTTACAAGTGTCACTGGTCAGTGGCTGACTACCTGCAACGGGCCGCGCGCCATATAGCTTCTGCCACAGACGTCGAGCAGGCCTATGCAGTTGGCGCGGCTGCGGTTGAATTCGCACTGGCAGGTAAAAATGCCGTGATGCCTGTCATCAGGCGAAAGAACACGAAGAAGTACAGCTGGGATATAGATGAGGCGCCGCTTTCAAAAGTGGCC
>JADHNI010000111.1 GCA_016779585.1 Pseudomonadales bacterium | reverse complement strand
CTTCCTCCATTGAGGTCTTGCACTTGGGACAGTCCATGGTTGCTCTCCTCTAGTCCTGGTAGGCAGGGGCAGGGACAAACCCGCCCAGTTCCTTGTGCACCATTCTAGCGAATTCAACGGTAATTAGGTCGTGCATCTCGGCGCCGACCACCTGCACACCAATAGGCAGCCCCTGGTCGTCGGGCCCCGTGGGTACCACCGTCGATGGCAGGAAAGACACCCCTGTCAGACCTGCCCAGAACACCTGCCTCATATAGGGATATTGCTCGTTATTTACCGTGATGACGCGCTCGGAAAATTTCGGGTTGTGGTCGTGATTGAACGCAGAGGTCACACACATGGGGGTCAGAAGCAGGTCATACTCCTGGAAAAATCGATGCCAGGACCAGCGTAGATGAGTCCGGCGCTCATTGGCCGCATGCCATTCTCGATAATACAGGGCACTGGCCCTGGTGATCCGCGCCTCATCACTCATGTCATCGTCGCTGAGTGTCTGGCGCTTCGATAGCAGATGCTCGAACACCTCCACCGGCTGACGGGCAGACATGGCAGAGTGCAGCAGTGACTCGTAGGTATGATGGGTATCCTCGGACGTGAAATCCGGCCGTGCCTCAAAGTCCAGTTGCGCCCCGCCATCCTTTGCGAGCTGCGCAACTCTCATGACGCGATCCTGCACAGACTTGTCGACAGGCGCCATATCATCATCCAGCCAGACCGCGATTCGATACTCCGAGAACTTCTTCTTCAACGGCCTGGGCAGGTCGAGTGTCCAGCCTGGATACTGCAGGTCATCAGCACCGCCGACGATATCCATCACCAGCGCCAGGTCTTCTGCACTTCTTGCCAGCGGACCGATCACCGAAATGTCACTCGGCGTAAGAACGCCTGGCAGCGCATGTCCACGCATGGGCAGCACATTCCAGGTAGGTTTCAGTCCAAACACGCCGCAGTAGTGCGCCGGGTTTCGGATGGACCCGCCAATGTCGCTGCCCATTTCCAGCCCCGAGAAACCTGCCGCCATGGCGGCTGCTGAACCACCGCTGGAACCACCGGGCGTTCTTTCAAGATCATGCGGGTTACCACAGACCCCATAAACATCGTTGTAACTCTGGAAGTCGGCAAGATGAATCGGCACGTTCGTCTTGCCGAAGATCACTGCACCGGCATTCTGTAATCGCTGGCAGGCCAGCGCATCTTCCGTGGCAATATTGTCCTTGTTGTCCGGATTGCCCCAGGTTGTTGGCAGCCCCTCGATATTGAAGGATTCCTTAACGGTCATCGGCACGCCGTGTAGCGGGCCCCAGTCCTCACCTTTCGCCAGAGCAGCGTCTGCCTCCGCGGCTCGTGCCCTGGCTTTGTCCAGCTGCGTGCAGACAATGGAGTTCACCTCGGGATTGTATTTTTCGATCCTGCCTATGTAGTGTTCCAGCAGCTCCGAGGCGCTGATCTCCTTTGCCTTAATCCTGGCCGAAAGTGTCGTTGCATCAGAAAAAGCCAGCTCATCCATTCAGGGGTCTCCGGGGGTTGAATCAGGTGGGCGTCAAGCATACCATGCGCAGCCTTTTCACCCGGGCCCGCAATCACCTTCCCCATGGATCTCACCACCATCATCAGCACCACCACGATCTTTTTCCTGATCATGGATCCCCTGGGTAACATCCCACTGTTCCTGTCGGTTATGAAACATGTGCCGAACAAGCGGAAGCTGCGGGTCACCTTTCGCGAACTGCTGATTGCCTACGTGGCCTTGCTGATCTACCTGTTTTTCGGTCGTTACCTGCTCGAGATCCTGAATCTCACCAGTGAAGCCATCGCCATATCGGGTGGCATCATCCTGTTCCTGATTGCCATTCGAATGATATTCCCCACGCCTCACGGCATCTTTGGTGACTCTGGAGACAATGAACCCCTCATCGTGCCACTGGCGATTCCTGCGGTAGCCGGTCCATCCATCATGGCCGTGCTCATGCTGATGGCAACCACGCAGCCCCTGCTGCAACTTCTGCTGTGTATCTCTATCGCCTGGCTTATGACCGCGGTCATTCTGTTGGCGGCGACACCGCTCAATCGCATTCTCGGGCAGAGAGGCCTGACCGCGGTGGAACGGCTCATGGGTATGCTGCTGGTTATGATGGCGGCGCAGATGATGCTGAATGCCTGGCAGTCCCTGAGTTAATAGAGCCTGCCCTTTACTGGACGGCAATCCCCGGCTCCCTCATGATGTGCCCTTTTGCGCGGGAGAGACATCATGGGTTCACTGGCAGGACAGAAGGTCGTCGTGATCGGCGGCACCTCGGGTATCGGGCTGGCAACGGCTACGGCAGCACTGGGTGAAGGTGCTTCGGTCTGGGCGGTCAGCCGATCCGAAGACAAGGTGGCACAGTGCCAGTCAGAGTATCCCGACATCCAGTTTGGCCGGCTCGACATCCATGACACGAGCGGGCTGGACAAGTTATTCGCGAGCGTCGGCAACATTGATCACATTGTTGCCAATGCCACCGGAGCCAATCGAACCAACGCACCTTTCATGGAACAGACCGACGAACAGTTCAGGGCCGCCTTCGAGAAATTCTGGGGTTACACCAACGTTGCAAGACAGGGCATCCCCCACTTAAGACCAACAGGTTCACTCACCTTTGTCAGCGGCTTCCCGGCTCGCAAGTGCAACGTCGGCATGTCTTCCATTTCCTGCACTGGCTGCGCAGTGGAAGGGCTGACCCGCGCCCTCGCGCTGGAAGTTGCACCCATCAGGGTGAACGTCGTCGCACCCGGCATTATCGACACAGCAGCCTTTGCTGCCCTCGGGGAAAATCGCGATCAGGTGCTTGACCAGATTGGCCAGAGTATTCCGCTCGGCAGAGTGGGTCAGTCAGAAGAAGTGGCGAGCTCTATCATGCACGCCATGCAGAACACTTATATGAGTGGAGCGACGCTTGATGTCGGGGGCGGCAACCTGCTGCCCTAAAGAAGGGTGTTTAGAAGACCACCTTAGCCACATCCCGGCACATAAATTCATCGCTACCGTTGCTCCCTTCCGGGCCTGGCGGGGTTCACAACTATTTATTGCGGGAGGACCAAGGTGGCGGGCGCATTATACCTTAATTGCCGGCCAGCGCATCCACCCAGCAACGCTCGGAAATAATCTTGATTCCAGCGCCTTCCTGCTGCAGCTCAACCGCTCGCTCGATCGCCCGACCGAAGGTTGTGTGTTCCCATTCCGGTGAACAGAACTCGCCGATCACCAGGTAATCGGTATCACCCGAGGGCGACTCACCTACCTGCCCGCCCACTTCAACAATGGTCTCTTCGCAGTCTTCCACGGAACCGAATACAAACTTGCCGGTCAGGCAGAATTCTTTGTCGGAAAAATCCACGTCAGGTTCCGGCCTGGTCAGGGGCAGGCTGGTCGACTCGTTGGGCTCCTGGAGCGGAGATCCTTCCCCCGTGAGGTCGCGCAGGGTTGAGAGAAGGTCCTGTTGTTCTTCATCCGTGAGCACACCGTCCATCAGCATCTCGGTTACCCGGGCATAGACGACGTTGGCTGGCCACTTGTCTGCCAGCTCACGATGGTTATCAATCCACTGCCCCAGGAAAATTGCCTCGGATTCCTCGATGACACCATCGGCAATAATGCCGCGACAGATGCCAATCAATTCATCGATCAATCGATCCTGGATTCGTGAAGCATTCTTTGAACGCGCTGACTTACTCATCTACTGGTCCTCAAAGGGCTGATCTTCAAAAAGTGACAACTGTCGCTCTTCTTCTTCAGGGAATATCTGTTGCACAACCTCTTCCCAGTTGCAGCGTGACAGCAACTCTCGCTTGAACTCCGTGTCAGGTTCAAAATCGAGCGGATCCCTGAAACCTTCCAGCTCGATATCCTCAGTCAGGTGCAGCCGTATTCTCGTCTCTCCAACTTTTTCCGCGATCCAGTAAGCACCCAGCACGGCTTCCTTCGACCAGAACCTGCTGTAACCGTCAAAGGCTTCCAGCTCGCTGTCACCATCATGCTCCGCGATCTCTATCCGGAGCAAGCGCCAGTCAGCGTTCAGTAATTCGGTCTTTGATACCATCTACCAACGAGTGACAAAGTCATCGGGATTCAGTTCCGGCAGCGCTTTGCGCCGACCTTCAACCTCACCCACATAGAGAAACCCGACGATCCTGTGGTTCTCATCAAACCCCAGGCCATCTCGCACAACCGGATCGAACGCCATGCTGCCCGTTCGCCACATGGCACCGTAACCCAGCGCGTGGGCCGCATTCAAAATGTTCTGCGCAACCGCACCGGCGGAGAGCACCTGCTCAATCTCCGGCACCTTCGGATGTTCAGAAATTTTTGCCGCAACCACGACAACAACGGGAGCCCGCAAGGGCTTGCCCCGAAGTTTCGCCAGCGCCTCTGCTGACTCGTCAGGGTTGGAAGTTAGTTTTGCTCGTGCAAAAAGCGCACCCAGGCGATCCCGCCCTGCTCCTTCGACGACCACAATGCGCCAAGGCCTAAGCTGTGCATGGTCGGGCGCACGCAAACCAGCCTTCAACATTTTTTCGAGGGCATCTTCAGGCACTGAACCAGTCAGGCGTGGGGCAGAGTTACGGGTTTGCAGAACTTCGAGCGCGTCCAAGGCTTTAGATACCGTCTTTTAGAGAAGTTGAAGATACGTGAAAAATGTCGTCAGTTGGACCATAACAAAATCGACATGCATCGTGCCACTTTGTTGCGCCGCGACAAAACAGAATCGTTTTTTTCCTGCAATATCATTGACTTGAAACCTTATTTAACAAAATATGAACCCACCTACAGAAATGTAGTGATAACAACCATGAGAGGGGGGAACCCATGCGTTTCAAGTTTGTTCCAATTGCATCGCTCGCACTGAGTGGATGCCTGTTTTCATTCTCTTCATTCGCCGAAGAAAGCTACGGCATTGAAGAGGTTGTCGTGACGGCTCGAAAGCAGGAGGAATCTGCACAAGACATTCCTGTTGCACTCACCGCACTAACCGAAGAACTGACCCGTTCTACCGTTCGTGATCTCACCGATCTGAACGGTTTCGCACCTAACGTGCAGATCGGCGAGGACGGCAGCCGTGGTGGTGGCGGTGCCAGCATTACGATTCGGGGTATCAGTCCGACACGAACTGATGACAACTCATTTGATTCACCCATCGGTGTGATGATTGACGGTGTTTACCTGGGATCACTTGCCGGCCAGGTAACAGAAAACTTCGACCTGGAGCGGGTAGAGATTCTGCGTGGCCCGCAGGGAACACTGTTTGGTAAAAACACTGTTGGTGGTGTCGTGAATGTTATCCGTAGCCGCCCCACAGGCGAACTGGGTGGCCGATTCAAGATCACCGCGGGCGAAGATGGCCAGCAGGAGATTCGCGCAGTGGTGAACACACCAGTCATTGAAGACGTCCTTGCTGCAAAGTTCTTTGGCACCATCATGAAAGACGATGGCTGGCTAGATAACACAACCACAGGAGGATCCCTTCCTGAACGTGATTACCAGAACTATGGTCTGACACTGCTCTGGACGCCCAACGATCGCTTCGAGGCGTTGTTGACCATTGAGAATTTCTCGGACGAGAGTGAACTGTCTGCCTATCACACCAACAACAACTATGCGGCCGGCGTCCTGCCTGTTCCCACGGATCCGAATGACACGGACTACAGCGGCGGCTTCCTGAACTGCGTGTTGAATCCGCAGGTGTGTCGAACTTCAACAGCTATCCCGGGTAACGCCGAAAACGATACCCGCAATGACGCTGAGCTGGACACTGATGCGATTACGCTGACGATGAAGTACGAGTTGAACGACAATATGACTCTTGTGTCTGTAACTGGCTACAGGGACCTTATCGAAGACAGAATCTATGACTTCGATGGGTCTTCTGCACCCTTTATCACAATCGATCGCAGAAACGAGTACGATCAATTGAGCCAGGAACTGCGAATAGATGGAGCCTGGGATACGGTTTCAATGACAGCAGGCCTGTACTACTTCAACAATGAGTTTGAGCAGGACTGGGTGACAGGCGGCCGCTTCTGGGCAACCCTGTTCGGTGGCGTTGCCTACAACCCTGTCTTGTGGGGTGCCTGTCAGGCTGGAGCACTGGCCCCGGTCTGGTGTGATCAGGGTTTACCGGTGGTCGAAGCCGGTGGTGATGTAACCCAGATCCTGTATGAGACACAGGAAACCACTTCGATCGCAGCGTTCGCACAGGTTGACTGGCGATTCGCCGACAAATGGACACTGACTGCAGGTCTGCGCTGGACGGAGGAGGAGAAGGACTTTGTCGCCGGGCAGGCATACCTTTCCAACGTGGCGCGACAGTGGCTGAGAAACTTCCCAGTCATTGACGGCGCACCTGGCTTTGCGGTTCTCGATAACACCTGGACTGAGACCTCACCGAAAGTTGGCCTGACGTACGATATCAACGATGACTCCATCGCTTATATTTCTTACGCAGAAGGCTTCCACTCAGGTGGTTTCTTCGGTGTTAACCAGAACATTCGCGACTTTGTACGTGACCAGTATGACCCAGAACTCGCAGAGTCCTGGGAAGTAGGCTACAAGAGCGTTCACTTCAACAACCGTTTGAAGTTCAACCTGACGTACTTCCACAATGACTTTACTGACAAGCAGGAACAGTCAGTTCAGGTTGATCCGGACACCCTGACTGTCGCGACCACATTCGACAATGTGGCAAGCGCCGTGTACCAGGGCTGGGAACTGGAGACTGAGTTTGTCTTCAATCAGTATGCCAAGATGTTCTTCAACTACGGTTACCTGGATGCTGAATACGAGGATTTCTTCACCGACATCAACCAATCCGACGGTATCACGCTCGTAGAAGATGCCAGTCATCTGACGCCGAGAAACGCACCAGAAGTGACCTGGGGCCTTGGCGGTACGCTGACCTTCCCGGTCGGCAATGGCGTCCTTGAGTTCTACGGCAAGTACGCTTACGTGGATGAGGTTGAGACTAACCTGCTGAACGCACCACAGGCGAAACTGGACGATCGTGAAGACGTGCAGGCGTCTATAGGCTACTACGCAGAGAACTGGTCTGTTGTCGCTTTCGGTAGAAACCTGACGGACGAGGAATTCGAAACGTTTATCCCGATTGCAACACTATTTGCCGTGGGATCGCTGAATCGACCCAGAAACTACGGCATCGAGTTTGAATTCTCACTTTGAGCGCTGAAGTAGTACCCAAAAAGCCCGGCAATCGCCGGGCTTTTTTTGTGCGGTTAAAAAAGTTATTCCGCGTCGAACTGATCCCTCAGCACAAATTTCTGCACCTTGGTGGCTGACATGGGCCAGTCTTCCACGATGCGTACGTGCCTGGGAATCTTGAAGCTGGCCATCTTGCCTTTGCAGAACTCGATCAGCTCATCACCTTCCAGCGCAGCGCCTTCCTGCAATTCGATATAGGCGCAGGCCACTTCGAACAGACGATCGTCAGCGACACCAATCACCTGTGCCATCTTCACAGCCGGATGTGTCATCAGGACGGACTCAATCTCGATGGCGGCGACATTTTCGCCACCTACTTTCAGCATGTCCTTGATACGACCATGGAATTCAATGTACCCGTCTTCATCGAGCGCACACAGGTCACCGGTACGAAACCAGCCATCGACAAACGACTCGGCATTCTTGTCGGGTGCCTTGTAGTAACCATCAAACACCGCATATCCCTTCAACTGGATCTCGCCTTTTTCGCCTGGCGGCACCTCTTCCAGGGTTTCAGGATCAACCACGCGCGCCTTGAGCCCGGGCATGGGTTTGCCACAGGTATGCAGGCGTTTCTCGAGAGGCTCATCCGGGTGATTGAAGGCAATCACGCCGCCGGCTTCGGTTAATCCGTAGGCGCCCGTCTGTACCGCCTGAGGAAAAGCCTCCTGGAACTGCGC
>JADHNI010000110.1 GCA_016779585.1 Pseudomonadales bacterium | reverse complement strand
TCATGAGCAGCTTTTGCAGACTAAAGAAATGAACCATGTTGCGATGGCTGATTACGTCGATGTTTTGGCAACAAATCTGTATAGAAGACTTGCGCCTTCCAATATTCAACTCGAACTGATCAAAGAGCTTAGTCCAGTTAAGCTCTCGATGGATCAGGCCGTACCCGCCGGGCTGATTCTGAATGAGCTCGTAACCAACGCGCTAGTTCATGCCTTCAAAGAGAAAACACATGGTAGCGGCAAGCTAAAAGTCAGTTTCTACGAGCTTGCTGGAGACTGTGTGATTCTGATATCAGATGATGGGCTGGGCTTATCACATAGCTTTCAAGCTGAATCCGACTCAGGAGTTGGATTCGAGATAGTCTCTATTTTGACCCAACAGCTTGATGGTAGTTTCAAGCGAGTAGGCGGAATCGGTACCACGTTCGAGGTCCGATTCCCTATCGTGTCATCTACTTGACGCTGTCGCTGACAACCTCACCCCCAATCACCGTCCCCACAACATGACTCGTCCACTCAAACAGGTCGCCATCGAATAGCGCCAGGTCGCCGTCTTTGCCGACTTCAATGCTGCCAACCTGGTCGTCGATGCCGAGTATTTTCGCGGCATTGATCGTGATGGCATTCAGCGCATCCTGGTAATCCATGCCGTAGGGCAGGGTCATGGCTGCCTCGAACAGCACAACCCGGGTTTTCGGCACGTAACTTTCGTAGCCACTTTGGAAGGCAACCGGAATGCCAGCCTCTATGAGTTTCTGGGCAGTGGTGTAGGTAACGTTTTCCTTGTCGCTCACCGGCCGTGACATCTGCGGATGGATAACCACCGGCACGCCGGCTGCCTTGATCTCATCAATCAGCAGGTAGGCTTCAGAGGCACTGTCCAGGATGACTTTGATGTCGAACTCTTTCGCGATTCGCAGTGCGGTCATGATGTCGTTGTGCCGGTTTGCCGTGATGAGTAGTGGCATGTCGCCATTCAGCACGCTGACCATGGCTTCCAGTTTCAGGTCGCGGGGTGGCGCTTCCTTATCATCATCGTCTTCCGCGGCTTCGATCTTCGCGCTGTAGTTCTTTGCGGCGATCAGCTGGTTTCTGAACATCGCCGCAACTTTGCCCTTGGTGCCTGGTGATTTGCGTTTCTTGTCACTCCCGGAAACCAGCGCAGAGTCGCCCAGCGTCGCTGCCATCATGGTCTGTGAGTTGATGGTGGCTTCAGCGACCGTGTCGCCGACAGTCTTGGCAATCATGGTTTGCCCACTGATGATTTCGCCGGGGCCGTGGCCCGTGTGAATCGTCGTGACGCCATGTTTGCGCAGCCATTCGACCAGCGGTTCACGTGTGTTGTAGGCATCAATCGCGCGAAGTTCCGGTTGAATTGCGGCAGACGTTTCGAGTTGATCCTGGTCGTGCTGCTGGTTCAGGTAACCTGCCATGCCCACCACGGTGTGTGCGTCGATCAGCCCTGGTGTGACCACATTGGCGCTGATGGTTTCCATCCCTTCTGTAATGTCGAGGTCCTGGCCAACCGCCGCGATCTTGCCGTCCCGGATGATGACCACACCGTTTTCTATCGGCTCTCCGGCAGAGGTGTAAACCATGTTGCCTTTGACGGCGATGTCATCCGCAAATGTGGTCGCGTTAAGCGTCGCGGCAAGTACTGTGAGGAGTAGTGTGCTTAAGAATTTCATTAATGTCCCTCCTCCATGCCGTGAGCGTGTCCCCGGCCGGTCGGCACGAGTACACCAAAGCCGCCTTCAGCGACGGCGAGGTCGTCAGGGTCGTTCAGGTTAAAGCGTTTTTCACCTTCTACCCAGGTTTGTTCCACACGGGTGTACACGCTGAGCGGGTCTCCCGAGAGAATGACGAAGTCGGCGTCCTTACCCTTTTCAAGCGTGCCGATGCGATCCTCAAGGTCCAGCATCTCAGCGCCGTTAATAGTCATGGCCTTGAGGGCTTCTTCCCGGCTCATGCCTGCGCGCACGGCAAGCCCGGCAGATCGCAGGAAATGACGGGATTCAGTGATCCAGTCATCGGTATGCAGGGCGACCTTGGCGCCGGCCTTCTCCAGCACCGGCGCGTTTTGTATGTCCACATACTGTTCCTCCAGTTTGCCGCCGGGGCTGTCCAGCATGATGATTGAAGAAGGCACGTTAGCGGCAGCGATCTCATTGGCGACACGGTGCGCTTCACTCACATGATGCAGCACGACGCGGAAGCCAAACTCCTCCTGTAGTCGTAGCACCGTCAAAATATCGTCGTGCCGGTGTGTGTGGAAATGTACGATGCGTTTGCCTTCCAGCACTTCTATCAATGCTTCCATGGTGAGGTCGCGTTCCGGCATCTTTTCAGGGTCGCCATCTGCTCGCTCAATCTTGTTCCGGTATTCCTGTGCGGCGATATATTTCTGGCGAACTAGGGATGCAGATTTGGCGCGCGTGCCGGGGAAGGGCGAGTCGCGGCGTGAGTTGGTGCCGTTGGCCATCTTCATCCCGCCATCGACTTCGCCGTCTTCGCGTTTGTAGGCAATGGCCTCGATGCTGTTACCTTCACGTAATTTCACATAGATGGTTTGGCCGCTCATTAAATGACCGGAGCCAGACATGAGGTTAATCGTCGTGATGCCACCAGCGAGTGCACGTTTGAACCCGGCGTTACGTACGTTGATGGAATCCAGCACGCGGGCCTCGGGTTGAATGGGGCCGGACCAGTCAGCACCGCTGGTTTCCCCAACATGGCTGTGAGTGTCGACGAGCCCAGGCAGGATAACCTTGCCGGAAACGTCGATGGTCTCCGCATCACGTGGTATGCGTACTTTTGCGCCAACCGCTTTGATGGACTTGCCGTCAATCAGCAGGGTGCCGTTTTCGATGGGCTCGCCGGATATCGGCATGATGGTCGCGCCGGTGAAGGCAACGGGTTTTGCAAAACTTCCAAAAGATAGGCAGGAGGCTACAAACAACACCTGCAGGCTATGGCTGTCCCCCCGCGAAACAATATTCATGCTTGTCCCCAATTCATCGCAGAGATACCTGCAACATAACGTATTCGAGGATGCTAGGCGAGTGTCGACCTTTTGCGATATGGTGCTTGTTTTTTGTGAGGGAGAACCCGATGGCAGATCTGGAACAAACTTTTGAAGACGGTGTTCTAACGTTGACCATGAATCGACCCGATGCTCGTAATGCCATGAGCGGGCCGATGATGGAAGACATGAAAAAGGCCGTTTATAAAGCAGCTGATGATCCCGAGGTCCGCTGCCTGGTGCTGACAGGTGCCGGCGGTGCTTTCTGTGCGGGTGGCGATGTGAAAGGTTTTGCCTCGGATGCAGGCAGCAATGAAGGTGGTGGCGGTGAAGGCCCAAGCCTTGAGACGCGTGTTCAGGGTTTACGGCAGGGTATGGAACTGTCGAAACAGCTTCACGTGATGCCGAAACCGACGTTGGCGATCATTCCGGGTGCCTGCGCCGGTGCGGGTCTGTCGCTGGCCCTCGCCTGTGACATGCGTTTTTGCCTGGATACGGCAAAGATCACCACGGCTTTCTCGAAGATCGGTGCATCCGGCGATTACGGCGGCTCTTATTTTCTGCCGCAACTGGTGGGTGCTGCCAAGGCTCGCGAGCTTTACTTCACAGCAGATATCATCACCGGTCAGGAAGCTTATGACATGGGCATGATGACCAAGGTCGCGAGCGCGGATACCTTCGAGGAAGAATCCAAAGCTTACGCCAGGTACCTGGCAAGCCTGCCTACAGTTGCCATCGGCTATATGAAGAAAAACCTCAATGCAGCGCAGAACGCGACGCTGAGCGATGTCTTCGATCTTGAAGCCATGCACATGATGCGTACCTTCATGACGGAAGATCACAAGCGCGCGGCAGTGGCGTTTGTTAAGAAGGAAGCGCCGGAGTTTAAAGGCCGGTAGCAGCGCAAAAACGAAAAAGGCCGGTACTCGTGTGAGGACCGGCCTTTGTTTTTAGCAACTGGTAATCAGGCAGCTTTCCCCATCACCATGTCTGCGAGCTTCGCCCGGTGATACTTCGCATCGCCGTACAGCACATGGTTGTGCATCTGGCGCTTGAAGAAGATGTGCACGTAGCACTCCCAGGTAAAGCCGATACCACCGTGGAACTGAACAGCGCGGCTGGATGAGAACACCGCCATTTCACTGGCCTGTGCCTTCGCCATGCGGGCGTTCAGCTCGGTATTGTCTTCACCACAGTCGATGGAGCAGGCCGCGTTGTAAACCAGTGACTTGGTGCGGTCGATATCCAGCATGACGTTAACCAGCGGGTGTTTCACTGCCTGGAAGAATCCGAGCGGGCGATCAAACTGGATACGCGTTTTAGCGTATTCGGTTGTTGTCTGCAGCAGCCACTCACCGGCACCGACGATGTCAGCAGACACGATGGTCAGCATGGATGGCATGGCTGCATCGATAGCAGCGTCACCGGCGCCTTCTGCTGCAACTTCAACGCACTCTGTACCGCTGAATTCGATATGTGCCTGGTCACGTGTCAGGTCGATAATGCCGTCAGCAATGATGTTCAGGTTTTCAGCAGAAGCTTCCACCTGGTAAAGGCCAACACCCTTTGCACCTTTAGCGCTGACAATAAACCGATCTGCCTTCTTTGCGTCCTGCACGAAGTAGGCGGTACCGGTCAGCTTGCCGCCTTCAACGGTGACATCCGTGTCGGAAGATTCCCAGGAGCCTTTCTCGTTGGTAATGGCGAGTGTGGTCGCTGTGCCGCCAGCGATGTCACCCAGTGCAGCTTTTGCCGCATCGGTACCGCATGCATTCAGGACGAAAGTTGCACAGTAGGTGCTGATCAGCGGGGAAGGGAAGGCCGCTTTGCCAGCTTCCTCTGCAATCGCTACTGCAGCAACCAGCGGCATGCCAATGCCGCCCGCTTCTTCAGGAACACACACAGCCGTCCAGCCGAGTTCCACGATCTGTTGCCACAGATTCTTGTCCCAGATGCACTCGATGTCGCGGTGGATGTTGGAATCATGCGCAACCTGCCCGTGGATCTTGTCCGGGGAGCAGTTGTCTGCGAAAAACTTCTGCGCAGAGTCGCGCAGCATGGTTTCATCTTCGCCGAAGCCGAAGTTTTTGGGTTGTTCACTCATGATCTTCTCCTACTTCGACTTGGGCATACCCAGGACGCGCTCGCCCAGGATATTGCGTTGTACTTCGTTGGCACCTGCCGCGATGGTCACACCAAACGAGTTCATATAGGCGAGCGGCCATCGACCGGCTGCCGGGGCATTGTCGTCATTGGCATACAGCGAACTGGCAGCGCCTTCAATTTCATAGGCAATCTGCTGCAGGTCCTGGGCAAGCTCTGTCGCCACCAGCTTGAATTGCAGCGGAATCCTCATCGGGTGATCGACCAGTGTCGGCACGCTGGCGCGTCGCTGGTTCTGCTTGAAGGATTCTGAACGAATCATCATCTTCATGAGCTCGTCACGAATGAGTGGGTCGTCCGCAGCGGTTTTACCGTTCCGTGCCTGCTGCTTAGCGAGATCGATCAGCGCATAGACGCTGTTGGTCTGGGCGCTTTCATCTTCTTCGAGTGACATGCCACCCGAAGCCGGTGTCACAATCGGGCCAGCACCTCGCTCGTGTGCCAGGGTGGTCATGGCCACTTTCCAGCCGGCGCCGACGTCGTCAAGTCTATAGCGGTCGTTCAGCACGACATTGTCGAACAGCACCTCGTTAAATCCGGTTTCACCGGTCATCTTGATCAGCGGGCGAACCGTGACACCTTTATCCAGGTTTTCACGGATGGGTACGACGAAGTAGCTGAGGCCGTTGTACTTGTCATCCTTGCTGGTTCGAGCGAGCAGGATCATCCATTCCGCGAAGTGCGCGAGAGACGTCCATACCTTGTGGCCATTGATTATCCAGTTGTCGCCGTCGCGCTCTGCAAAAGTCTGTGCGTTCGCGAGATCTGAACCGGCGCCTGGCTCAGAGAAACCCTGGCACCAGATGTGTTCGCCAGAAAGCAGTTTCGGCAGAAGTTCTGCCTTAACTTCTTCCTGAGCGTGGAAGAAGATGGTCGGTGCCGCCATCCCCATACCAATAATGTTGGGCAGGTAAGGGGTTTTTGCTTTCTGCATTTCAGCATTGGCAATAGCCTGGCAGTTTTCTTTGCCGCCGCCACCCATCTCAACGGGGTAGTCGCAGCCAATCAGGCCGGCATCGTAGGCTGACTTCTGCCACTTCTGCAGCCATTCGAGTGCATCGGGGTCGCTCAGTTCGAGGGCGCCCTGGGGCAGTTTTACCGGGGGGCGGCCGGGGTGGTTCTCTGCCAGCCAGTCCTGGCAGTACTTGCGGAACTCGGCCTGTTCCGGCGTGTCCTTTCGTTGCGCTTCGGACATGGGGTACTCCTGTTTAATAGAAAATTGACGATTTGTGCGGTCGCACAAAAACACACGCTTTGTTGTACCTGAAATATGACAAATTGTCACTTTTGACCGGAGGTTGACGTTACAGGCCATGTCATACCTGTCGATGCGCATTGCGCAAGGCCATATCTCGTTTATTTCATTTTACGCATCTTGAGGATTCCACTAGAGTACCGGCCTCGAAAATTCACCTTCAGGAAAGCCCAATGGCCAACTACTTCAATAGCCTCACCCTGCGTGAACAGCTTGCCCAGCTCGGCAAGTGTGAATTCATGGATCCCTCAGAATTTGCCGACGAGGCGAACTACCTGAAGGGCAAGAAACTGGTTATCGTCGGCTGTGGTTCCCAGGGCCTGAACCAGGGGCTCAACCTGCGAGACAGTGGGCTCGATGTGTCTTACACCCTGCGTAAGTCCGCCATCGAGGAAAAGCGAGATTCCTGGAAGAACGCCACCGAAAACGGCTTCACGGTCGGCACCTATGAAGAGCTGATCCCAACGGCTGATGTGGTTCTTAACCTGACACCAGACAAGCAGCACACGGCGGTCGTGACCGAGATCATGCCGCTCATGAAGAAAGACTCCTGCCTGGCTTACTCCCATGGTTTCAACATCGTGGAAGAGGGCATGCAGGTCCGTGAAGACATCACCGTGATCATGGTGGCGCCCAAGTGCCCGGGCTCAGAGGTGCGTGAAGAGTACAAGCGTGGTTTTGGGGTACCGACCCTGATCGCCGTGCACGAAGACAATGACCCACGAGGCGAAGGCCTCGCGATTGCAAAAGCTTATGCAGCCGGCACCGGTGGCCATCGGGCGGGGGTACTGCTGTCTTCGTTTGTGGCCGAAGTTAAGTCTGACCTGATGGGCGAGCAGACAATCCTCTGCGGCATGCTGCAGACAGGTTCGCTGCTCTGCTACGACAAGATGATCGAAAAGGGCGTTGATGCGGGTTATGCCTCCAAGCTGGTTCAGTATGGCTGGGAGACGGTGACCGAAGCACTCAAGCATGGCGGCATCACCAACATGATGGATCGCCTGTCCAATCCGGCAAAGATTCGCGCGTTCGAAATGGCCGAGGAACTGAAAGACCTGATGCGTCCTCTCTATGAAAAGCACATGGACGACATCATGACCGGCGCCTTTTCTTCCGGGATGATGGAAGACTGGGCCGATGATGATAAGAAGCTCCTGGGCTGGCGCGATGAAACCAGCCGCACAGCCTTTGAAACCCAGGAAAACACCAGCGATGACATCGCCGAGCAGGAATACTTCGACCACGGCATCCTGATGGTGGCCATGGTGAAAGCGGGTGTTGAGCTGGCCTATGAAGTCATGACCGCCAGCGGCATCAAGGAAGAATCTGCTTACTATGAGTCGCTGCACGAAACACCACTGATTGCGAACACGATTGCACGCAAGAAACTGTTCGAAATGAACCGAACCATCTCTGATACAGCCGAGTATGGTTGTTACCTCTTCAACCATGCCTGTTTCCCGCTCCTTCAGGACTTCATGAAGAAACAGGATGCGGATGTCATTGGCCGCGGTCTTGGCCTGAATGACAATGGCGTGGATAACCAGCGCCTGATTGAGGTAAATGCCAGCATCCGCAGCCATAGTGTTGAAGCGAT
>JADHNI010000109.1 GCA_016779585.1 Pseudomonadales bacterium | reverse complement strand
ACTGAAACCGGGTTCGCCTACATGTTTACCCAGGAACCGGTGACTACGGTCGCCGACCTTGGGGAACTCAAAGCCTGGATACCGGACAACGACCCCATTGCCGCGGAGCTGATCAAGTCGTTTAACGTCAGCCCGATTCCGCTCAATATCACGGACGTGCTGGCTGGTCTGCAGACCGGACTCATCAATGCCGTGGTGGCGCCGCCCTCGGTGGCACTGGCGCTTCAGTGGCATAACCATGTGAAGTACATGACAGATCTGCCGCTGCTTTATATCTATTCAACCCTTGCGATGAGTGAGAAGGCCTACAAGCGCATCTCTGCTGACGACAAGCAGATCGTTCGCGGTGTGATGGATCGAGTATTCACCGAGGTGGGCGAGGAAGCACGTGCAGACAACGCCAAGGCGCTGCAGGCCATTTCCACCATCGGTATTGAGATTGTTGAGCCCGCTAACCTGGAAGAGTGGCAGAAAGTTGCTGACGAATCTGTTGAGCGGCTGATCGGCTCGGGTGAAATCTCGCCGGAAGCCGTTCGCCTTTATCTCGATAACCTTGAGCAGTATCGCGCCGGTCAATGACCAAACTCCTGCGCAACCTGCACCGCTTTGAGGATGGCATGCTCATCCTCGCGCTTGTGAGCATGCTGACAATGGCGTTGCTGCAGATTGTGCTGCGAAACTTCTTTGACAGTGGTTTTCTCTGGGCGGAATCTTTCCTCAGGATCCTGGTGCTCTGGGTCGCGATGCTGGGCGCCATGGTGGCAACCAGGGAGCGCAACCACATCAGCATTGATCTGTTATCGCGACTGTTGTCACCGGGACTCTACGGCCCGCTGCGCAACTTCGCCATGCTGTTTTCGGTGGCAGTCTGCGCGACCGCCGCCTGGTATTCCGTGGAATACGTAAGTTACGAATACCAGGATGAGACCATTGCCTTTGCCGAGGTGCCGGTCTGGGTGTGCCAGAGCATCCTGCCTGTCGGTTTTGCAGTCATGGCGCTGCGCTTCCTGATTGGCATTTTTGACCGGCGGGAAATATGGGGACGCTAGGTTCGCTGTTGATCGGTGTGCTGGCGCTTATCGGCATGCCGCTCTTTGTTGTAATACTCGCGGCTGCCATGCTGGGTTTCTGGGTGTCGGAAATTCCGCTCACCGTAATACCCATCGAAGTCTATCGGCTTGTGGATACGCCGCTGCTGCTGGCGCTGCCGCTCTTTACCTTTTCCGGTTACATACTCGCTGAGAGCAAGCTTTCGACCCGCCTGGTGAAAGTTACTTCTGCTTTCCTGGGTTGGATGCCTGGTGGTCTTGCGGTGGTAGCTTATGTGACCTGTGCATTTTTCACGGCGTTTACCGGCGCTTCCGGGGTGACCATCGTTGCGGTGGGCGCACTGCTTTTACCGGCCCTGGTAGAAGGGGGTTACCGCGAAAGGTTTTCCCTGGGTCTTGTGACTACATCCGGCAGCCTGGGTCTGCTGCTGGCACCGTCACTGCCGCTCATTCTTTACGGTGTGATTGTTCAGCAGATGGACCTGCCGAACCCGTTTACCATCCAGGAACTCTTTATCGCGGGCATCCTGCCGGCGCTGCTCATGGTGGTGCTGCTGACCATCTACAGTGTCTGGACCTCACGGCACGACAATCTGCAAAGCGAACCCTTTGACCGAAAAGTTGCCTGGCAGGCACTGGTTGAAATGAAGTGGGAAATCCCGCTACCCATTATTGTGCTGGGCGGTATCTATTCCGGTTTCTTTGCAGTATCGGAGGCAGCGGCCGTCACCGCCTTTTATGTGCTGCTGGTCGAGGTTTTTATTCACCGGGAAGTGCCCGTGAAGGAGTTGCCGCGCATCATCCGCGAGGCCATGGTGATGGTAGGAGGCATCCTGCTGATCCTGGGTGTGTCACTGGCCTTTACCAATTTCCTGGTGGATGCAGAGGTGCCGCAGGCGCTCTTTGAGTGGATCAGCACCTTCATTGAGAGCAAGTGGACCTTCCTCATCCTGCTCAACCTGATCCTGCTGGCGTTGGGAGCGATCCTCGATATCTTCAGCGCCCTTGTCATCATGATCCCGCTGATCGTGCCGCTGGCGCTGCGCTTTGGTGTAGACCCGGTTCATCTCGGTATTATCTTCCTGGCCAATATGCAGATCGGTTATTTCACGCCACCCATTGGGATGAATCTCTTCATTGCGAGCTATCGATTCAAGAAACCGATTGCCGAGCTCTACCAGGCAACGATCCCGTTTATGTTTGTGCTGCTGTTTGCGCTCGCGATCATCACCTATGTGCCTGAATTAAGCCTGTTTTTCCTCGATCGGGGTTGACGAGCTATCCCCCGAAATTTGTGTAAAACTAACGTTCAGCGTCACATCGATTTGATACCAGGTGGCGTTGAGCCAGGCGTATGGCGCGCCTCAATTGTAAATAAAAACAATTAGTTACCGCTCAAACATCAAGAAGATGTAAAGTTGGCACCGTTTTCGCATCTCTTGGCGTGATAGGGACAGAATAGAAGGATTCTGGGGTGAACGCTGAAACCCAGGCAAATGCATACCTGTGACTGATCAAGATCGGCATCGCCTTGTCGGCGGAGCGCGACCTGGACAACCTGCTGGAGAATATCCTGCTGGAGGCGAAGTCCATGGCCAATGCCGACGCGGGGACAGTTTACCTCGCGACCGCGACAGACGCGTTGAGGTTCTCCATCGTTCTGAATGACACGCTGGGCATTTCTCAGGGTGGCAAGCAGGGTGATCCAATTAATCTGCCGGAAATACCCCTGTTCCAGGAAAATGGTGATGCCAATCTCAAGAATATCGCGAGTTGCGCCGTACACCGATCCGAAACCATTGTCATTGATGACGCACGCGCCAGCGACGAGTTTGATTTCAGCGGTACCGGGATGTTTGATGAGATGCTCGGCTATCGCTCCATGTCTTTCCTCACGATTCCCCTTAAAACCACCAGTAACAAAACACTCGGTGTGTTGCAGCTGCTGAATGCCAAAAATGAGCAGGGCGAGATCATTGCTTTTAGCGATGACATTGTCATGCTGATCGAGGCGTTAGCCTCCCAGGCATCGGTCGCCATGGAAAACCGTTCCCTGCTGGAAGAGCAGGAAGCACTGAAGAAACAGCTCGAGCGTGAAGTGGACACGCGAACCGAAGAGCAGAAAGAAGCCCTTACGAAGCTGTCCGAGGCGCACATTATCCTCAAAGAGCTGAATACGATTGATGCTATCACCGGTATCCTCAATCGCCAGTATTTCGATGAAGTACTCGACCAGGAATGGCGCCGTGCGCGTCGCCAGGGTTATGACATCTCGATGCTGCTGCTGGATATCGACCACTTCAAACGTGTTAACGATACTTATGGCCACCTGGCGGGTGACGAGTGTCTGGCGGCGGTAGCAGAAGCCGTTGACCAGATGTTTAACCGACCATCAGATGTTGTTGCGCGTTACGGCGGTGAAGAATTTGCCGTGGTGCTGCCTTACGTGTCTGCTGACAACGCGCAGAATCTGGCGGAACAGCTGCGCAAGATGGTGGAGGATTCCGTTTACAAGGCTGATGGACATGACCTGGCGGTCACCATCAGTATCGGTACCGCGACGATGACGCCGGATGAAGAAAACGCGCCCCGTGACCTGATCGGCCGGGCTGACCAGGTACTTTATGAAGCCAAGGCATCAGGCCGAAACAGGGTCTGCCAGTACGTGCCGGAGAACAAAGCCTAGAATCCGGATGCGAGTCCTTCCTTGCGGTGATCTGAACCCGCGACGTAACCATCTTCCATCCTTGCGATCAGCTGGGCGCCGCCAAAAAGGTGCTCCGGTTCACCAATGACTATGTCGTGGCCGCGTGATCTAAGCTCTTCGACGACTTTCGGGTCAAACCCGTCCTCCAGCGCAACCCGGCCATCTTCAAACACATACCAGCGCGGTGCATCGGAAGCTGCCTGAGGATTCTGCCCATGCAGCATGATGCGCACCATCATCTGCAGGTGACCCTGCGCCTGCATGTGGCCACCCATCACGCCAAAAGCCATGGCGGGCTCATCTTCCCTTGTGACAAAGCCCGGGATGATGGTGTGGTAGGGACGCTTGGCGGGGCCTACCTGGTTCGGGTGACCTTCTTCCAGCGTAAACCCTGCGCCACGGTTCTGCAGGCTGATACCGGTGCCTGGCACCACGATGCCTGAACCGAAACCACGGAAATTTGACTGGATCATCGACACCATCATGCCGTTTTCATCGGCGGTAGTGAGATACACCGTGTCGTCACCGGCGCCAAGTGCCGTCGGGTTGGGGTTGGCGCGCTCGAGGGAAATTTCCTCCGCGCGCTGGCGCAGGAAATGTTCGTCCAGAAGCTCCTCGGGTTTCACGCGCATGTGGGTGATGTCTGCCAGGTGGCGTTCAGCTTCAGCGTAGGCAATGCGCTGGGCTTCAATCTGCAGGTGTACGCTGTCGGCTGAATCGAGGGGCAGGTCGCCGTGGACATGTTTCAGGATGCCAAGTGAGATCAGTGCCATGAGACCCTGGCCATTCGGTGGAATCTCGTGCAATGAAGCATTGAAGGCTGACATGTGAATAGGGTCGACCCAGTCACACTCATGATTCGCCAAATCTTCCAGGGTCATGCAGGCACCGTGTGCGGCAGCGTCGGCAGCAATAGCCTCTGCCAGCTCACCCTTATAGAAGGCTTCCCCGCGGGTCTCCGCAATCAGTTGCAGGGTGCGCGCATGATCCGGCAGGCGCATCACTTCACCAACAGCAGGTGCGCGTCCGTTTATGGAAAAGGTATCGATAAACGCCTTGAAGCGTTTCGAGCGATCGACGGTATAGCGCCAGAAAAACCCGCTTTTTGGGCCGACCTGGAACCCCTGGTGGGCATGTCGGATGGCATCTTCAAAAAGGTCTGCAAACGGCAGCATGCCAAAACGTCCTGACAATGCCACCCAGGCGCTGACGGCGCCGGGCACGGTTACAGCTTCCCACCCCCAGGCAGGCATTTCACTTTTACCCTTGAATCTATCCGGCGCCATGGCTGCCGGTGATCGGCCGGACGCATTCAGGCCATACAGTTCTTTGCCGTCGTGAACCAGTGCAAACGCATCACTGCCGATGCCGTTGTTGTTGGGTTCCACCACGGTGAGCGTGATTGCCGTGGCGATGGCGGCGTCGACTGCATTGCCGCCTTTGCGCATGGCATGAATACCGGCCTCAACCGCGAGCGGTTGTGATGTCGCCACCATGTTTTTCGCGAACACTGGTGAACGGTTCGCGGCATAGGGCATTGCCCAGTCGAAACTCATCTACTTTTTCTCGACCGCCTCGATGGGTTTTTCAGCTTCTTTCCAGGCCGTGAAACCGCCGGTCATGTGGCAGACGTTGTCCATACCCATCTGCTTCACCGTATTGGTGGCAAGGGCAGAGCGCCAGGCGCTCGCGCAGTAGAAAACAAACTTCCTGTCCTCGGCGAACATCTCGCGGTGGTAGGGGCTGTCCGGGTCGACCCAGAATTCCAGCATGCCGCGCGGCGCGTGTGCCGCTCCGGGCAGCTTGCCTTCACGCCAGAGCTCGCGCACATCGCGAATGTCCACAAACACGACGTTCTCATCCTCGAGCATGCCTTCCGCTTCATCCACACTGATGGCATCAATGTTTTTTTCCGCTTCCGCGATCAGTTCCTTGATTCCGACTTTCATGGCGTTTCCTCTATGGCACAGTCAAAATCCCACCATAAAGGAGCGCCTTACTCCTGCCAATAGGCCTCGCTATCCGGGGACAGTTTACTTCGACCCGCTTCCGGGGACAGTTTGCTTCCCGCGATTGAAGTAAACTGTCCCCGATCTTCAAGGATCGGATGAGCACATTGCCGGAAGCGGCAGATGGCCTCATCTTGATATGCGTCAACGAAGGCGGAGTGATGGCGGTTCTATTATTTGGGCTGAACGCATAGAATAGTTAGAATCGACAAGAAGGTGATGGAAGGATGAGTTCTCCCAAGGAGATTTCTTTCAGCAGATTCACCCGCGAACTCAATGTCCACCTGGACACCATCAGTTACAACGAACTGGTCCCGGAGATTGAGTACGACGAGGACGGCAACGAGCTCTCGAGCCGTCGAGATGACTTTAAAGTCGGCGCAGGAGACGTTTATCGACTCCTGCAGCCGTACCTATCCGTAAGGTTTTTTGAACAGGTGCAGGCAGTCATGCCGCTTGCGATCTATCTAGCCCTGTTCCAGCTATTCATCCTGCGCGAAAACATTGTTGATGCAAGCATCATCACAGGTGGCCTGATTGCCGTGATCATCGGCCTGATGATTTTCATGGAAGGTCTCAAGGTCGGCCTGATGCCCTTCGGTGAAGCGCTGGGTACCTCCCTGCCGGCCAAGGCAGGGCTTGCCGTGGTGCTGACTGTCGCCTTCCTGCTGGGTATTGGCGTGACCTTCGCGGAACCCGCCATCGGCGCGCTGCAGACCGCAGGCTCACTGGTGGATGTCACCAAGGCGCCTTACCTGTATTCGTTGCTCACGGACTGGGCAGGCACGCTGGTTCTGGCAGTGGGTGCCGGTGTTGGCCTCGCGGCGGCGCTGGGCACGGTTAGATTCATCTATGGCTGGAGCCTGAAACCACTCATCTATTGCACGCTGGCACCGGTGATGTGCCTTACGATCTATCTCGCGACCAATCCGGAGCTTTCCAAGGTGCTGGGCCTCGCTTATGACTGCGGCGCTGTAACGACAGGTCCGGTCACGGTGCCGCTGGTGCTGTCGCTTGGTATTGGTATTGCGAGCGCTGCAGGTAAAGGCAACGACTCCCTCTCCGGATTCGGTATTGTCACCCTGGCCTCGCTCTTCCCGATTATTGCCGTGATGCTGCTGTCGCTCTTTGTTGCAACCCAGTACACGCCTGAAATGATTATTGAAGCCGCCGCTTCGGCCCAGGCTGCAGCCGCGGAACCTGCCTGGCATGAAGTGACCCCTGGCGTTGAAATTGTCGGCGGCATCCGCGCCATTGTGCCGCTGGTGATCTTCCTGCTGCTGGTGATGCTGGTGCTGCTGAAGGAGAAGATCCCGACACCGAAAATGATTTTCTTCGGCATCTTCCTCTGTGTGCTCGGCATGATCGTTTTTAACCTGGGTCTGTCATACGGTCTTTCCAAGCTGGGAGGCCAGAGCGGTGGCCTGGTGCCGGCTGCCTTCACACAAATTGAGGCCGTGGATGATTCGCCGCTGTACATGCTGGGCCTCGGACTCTTTATCGCCCTGGGTTTTGCCTGGCTCCTGGGATTCGGCGCAACCCTCGCGGAGCCGGCGCTGAATGCCCTCGGACTCACGGTGGAAAACCTCACCAACGGTTCGTTCAAGAAGCAGACGCTGATGTATGCGGTTTCCCTGGGTGTGGCGTTCGGCATCAGTCTTGGTGTGGCCAAGATCATTTTTGATATCCCGATCGCATTTCTGCTGATCCCGGGCTATCTCGTCGCCATTGTGTTGACGGTGCTCTCGAATGAGGAATACGTGAACATCGCCTGGGACAGTGCCGGTGTCACCACCGGGCCAGTCACGGTGCCGCTGGTGCTGGCAATGGGTCTTGGCTTCGGTAATGCGCTCGGCGCCATTGAAGGTTTCGGCATCCTGTCGATGGCGTCCATCGGGCCGATCATCGCGGTGCTCAGCACCGGACTCTACATCCGCTGGAAGATCAACAAGCGGCATGCTGCAGCCAAACTGCAACCGGAAGATTATGAAGGGGCGCCTCTCATTTAGGGCGCGAGGAATGAGCTTATGAGCCAACGAGAATTTACAGTCCTCACTGATGTTTCGATGATCACCTGCGTGGTGCAGCGTGGCAAAGCAGAAGGTGTGGTGCAGGCCGCACAGGATGCCGGCGCACAGGGTGCAACCATCTATTACGGTCACGGCAGCGGTGTCCGTGAACGCCTGGGCCTGCTCGGGCTTGCCGTGGACGTGGAAAAAGAAATCATCACCATCCTCTGCGGTGACGATCAGCTGGATCGTATCTTCGAGAAAATGTATTTCGCGGGTGAGCTGGACCTGCCTGGTGCGGGCATCATCTACGTGACCAAGCTTGATA
>JADHNI010000108.1 GCA_016779585.1 Pseudomonadales bacterium | reverse complement strand
ACTGACGCAGCTGCCCAGTGCGCCGTCTGACATCAGCTGGTCCCCGGATGGCAATACCATCGCATTCAGCAGCCTCGTCGAATCCGAACCACCGAAACTCGCAAAACCACCCAAAGCACCAAAAGAGGCCAGGTGGGCCCCACCGGCAAAGATCATTGATCGCTTACGCTATCGTGCAGATGGCCAGGGTTACCTGAAAAATGGCTATAACCACATCTTCGTCGTGCCTGCCAGCGGCGGCACCCCTCGCCAGCTGACCAGCGGTGATTATCATCATGGTGGTCGACTGTCATGGTCACCGGATGGCTCAATGATCACGTTTGCCGCAAACCGGTTCGATGACTATGAACTGCGGCTGGATGGCTCTGAAATCTGGGCTGTGACCGTCGCAAACGGCACGCTCGAGCAGCTAGCGGAACGCGCGGGACCTGACGCGAACCCGGTGTTCTCACCAGATGGAAAACAGATCGCCTTCCAGGGCACGGAAGACAGCCGCAGTTCCTACCGGCACGCCGACGTCTACCTGCTTGATGTGGAGAGTGGTGATGTGACGCGCATCGAGGAAGACCTCGATCGATCATTCAGCAGGGTCCTCTGGCGTGACCGAAACACCCTGATCGTGTCCTTCAACGATCGCGGCAGGACAGTAATTGCAGAACTGTCCAAATCCGGAAAAATAACGCCCCTTACCGATCGCGTTGGCGGCCTTGGTATTGGCAGGCCTTATACCTCTGGAACGTTTTCTGTTGCGAACAACGGTGCTTACGCATTTAACCTGGCAGCAACCGACCGGCCTGCGGATGTCGGCTACGCTCGCGGCAACAGTGAGCCAAAACAACTGACCGACCTCAACGGTGACCTCATCTCGCAGCGAACCATGTCACCCATCGAACAGCTGACATGGATGTCTGTGGATGACCTTGAGATTGAAGGGTGGCTGGCCTTCCCGCCGGACTTTGACCCGGCAAAGAAATATCCGCTGATCCTGGAAATTCACGGCGGACCACACACGGCGTACGGACCGCAGTTCTCCACAGAGATCCAGCTTTATGCCGCTGCGGGTTACGTGGTGCTTTACACGAACCCACGAGGTTCAACCAGCTACGGTCTTGAGTTTGCGCGGGAAATCGACCGCAACTATCCCAGCAAAGACTACGATGACCTCATTGCCGGCGTGGATGCGGTTATCGAGCGGGGGTACATCGATGAGAGACAGCTGTATGTCACAGGTGGTTCCGGGGGCGGTGTTCTGACTGCCTGGATTGTGGGCAAAACAGATCGCTTCAGGGCCGCGGTAAGCGCAAAACCTGTCATCAACTGGATCAGTGAAGCGCTGTATGCCGATATCTCCGCGTTCACCACCCAGTACTGGTTCGACACACCGCCCTGGGAAGACGTGAACGAGTACTGGCGACGATCTCCGTTATCACTCGTGGGTAATGTGACGACACCAACCATGCTGCTCACCGGTGAACAGGATTTTCGCACGCCCATTGTCGAATCCGAACAGTATTACCAGGCACTCAAGCTTCGCGGAATAGACACCATGCTCGTGCGAATTCCTGAATCATCGCACTCCATCTACCAACGTCCATCGCAGCTGATTGCCAAGGTAGACAACATCCTCGCCTGGTTTGAACGTTACCGGGAGAAAGAAACCTCAACTGACGAGGAGACTAAGCCTTAACAAGGCCCCTCAAGAGACCCGGCGAGCGCGCAAAGCCGATAGCCGCAGCGATACGCAATGCCTTATCCAATGGATAAGGCAGCGTGTGTATTCCCCCGTGGACTCGTGCACGGCCCGGCGGAGGCATATTTGGATTCAACCAGTCATGAATGGACAGCAGACCATTGATGGTTTGCGACTGTTTGGGGGTAAAGGTTTCAACCTGGAGCGCCCTGGCACCGCCGAAGGCCGCATCGAATACCGGGTGGTCCAGTGAGCGAGTCTGCGTGATCGCCGCTGTATTGGCAGACACCCTGATACCCCTGGCATGCCAGGCTTCTGCCGCCATCAGTTTGCCCAGGTATTGGGCCGCCTGGTAACTCGTGCCCTGGATATTAACCAGCGTTCGAGTGACCGAAGCATAACGACAGCTGGCAACACCCGGCCTGCCCATCACGCCCAACCCGCCGAGCGCTTTCTCCCAGAGAGGCGCTGCAGAATTACGCGCTTCAATATCGAGCAAATCCTGGGCGTGTAACTCAGAGGTCGTCGTGGGTGACACAAGCATGGTGACGCTCCGAACCAAAGCCTTGGGCATCGCTTCAATGAGGGCATTCATGGTGCCCGTCAGTCGAAGCTCTCTCGCCTGCCCCGGGGCATAGGCATAGAGACACAGATCCACAGGATCATCCTTCGCAAACTCGACGATGGTCGCCAGGACCTTTGCCGGCTCCAGCAAGAGATCCATAGGCTGGTCAGCCCAGGATAACCTTCCCGCGAATGAGTCCGGTGTGAGTTCCGCCGGTGGTGCCGCCAGGTCGAGCCAGAGCACATCAGCCCCCGCTTCAAGAAAAAGACGTGTCGATGCCATTTCCGCGCCGGCACCAAACACAACAACCTTGCGATCACCCAGGTTCAATCCATCGACGGCAAGGACCTGCCGCTGCAACCATGTCAGCGCTTCGCCAGCTGCACTGTTCATGATCCGCCGGGAAACCAGCAGGTCCGAGAGCGCCTGCAGGGAATCCCACGTTCGCCCTTCGTACTCCAGCTGGAATTTCCAGGAACCCTTTCTGTCACCCCCGGTGGTCAACAGGCTCGCAGGTTCGACTTTTCGATTCAGGCACGCCTGCAGCGGCTGAACAGCACCAGCTTCCTTGTAGACCAGCTCACCAAGCAATGCCTGGAACAGCTCAGACGCCATCGCTGCGCGCTCCGGAGAACTCAGCCTGACGGCTTCGAACTGCGGCAGCCGCTCAACATAATGGCGCCTGAACTGCTTTGGATCCTCGGTCAGATCCGCGTATTTTTCGAGTTCGGCAAACCGGCGCTTCGTCTGCCACAAAATCCTGTGGAACAGGTTAGACGCCGACTGGCCATCGCGAAGTTGTACACCCTGGGACTCAGTCATATCGTTAGCTTAACCCAGCGGCGTTACGCATTGCATCGGATCATCTGCATCGATCGCCTGCCTGAAACCGTCTGCAAGCTGTTCACTCATATCCATGGCTTTTTGCCAGTAGGCGACACGATCTTTCGAACGCATACGCGCAAAGTCATTTCGATCAGGAATTTTTCCGTACGGAAGTTGCGCAAGGTAAGTTTTTGAAGGAGCCAGGATAACCACCTTATCCAGCAGCGCGGGCGCGTTCACACGCCAGGGCAGTTTCTTGTCGAACCAGCCTTTGATGACCTTGTCAGTAAAATGCGGGTAAAGCACAAGCCCGCTGCCTGTGTGATTTCGAAAATCAAAGTGGTAGTCAATCACTCCGCCATCCCAGTAGTGCCCCAGAGGCCCGCCCGGCACATTGACCTGCCCCGGCATCAAAAAAGGTATCGAGCCACTGGCGAGCAATGCAGGTTTAACTGCACCCGGAGTCAGCGCCACATGTTGGTTCGAAAAGGCATCAAAGCGGAACGCCACCGACCCGCCGCTGCTGAACACCACTCGTTGAAAACCCAGCGCGAGAAGCTGCCTGCTGGCAAGATTACCAACCGCTGACAACCCCAGGCCAAGGCCCAGGGCACCACTTCGCGGCTTGCCATTAAGTCCAAGCCCCCTTGCCGTCACAATATGTGTAACAAAGCGAGGGTGGCTGGCAAGATGTGCCACCGCCTTTTCATCACAGATACCCTCCAGCACCCAGTGACACAGTTCATCAATGACCTGGCTCGGGTGACGGGAATCGTTTTCATCCCATGCCTGGTTCAGGTAACGCTCCTGCAGGGCCACGATGGCTGCCGCGGGGTCAGGTGCCGCCAGGGCAGCATGACGCCAGCTGCCAATTGATGAGCCATAGAGCTCCATCGGATGATCGCTTCGCTGCAGGTAATCACCAAACAGGAAGCGATCCAGGTGCGTCAGACCCAACAGTTTTGCGCCTCCAGAAGCACCCACCAGCGTGTCAAACAGCTCCGGCTGCCAGCCACTCGTTTTAAGGCGTTCAACAGCGGTCTTTCCCGCAAGGATTGTAAGAGGTTGATCTGTCATTCTTGCGCGCAAAGGCAGGCCTGATAGAGTAGCTAATCTTACTCAGGAGGGATTCAGATGTCTGAAAAATCACTGCCTAACGGGATTGCACTGACACCACTCAATGATGCGTTCAGGGTGGACCCCTACCCCATACTGGCAGAAATCCGGACATGTGGAGCGACCCGCGCAAGGCAAACCCCGGCACCTTCAGCGCTGAGTTCCTCGGCAGGAATATGTCTGAAGATGAAGACCCTTCGATGCTGATGATGGATGAACCTGACCATCGCCGACTTCGCTCTCTCGTCAGCCAGTCGTTTACTCCTGCAGCCGTAGAAAGATGGAGAGACCGAACCCGGGATGTGGTTGAGCGAGTGCTGGACGGGATTGAGGGTGATGAGTTCGACCTGATCGATGCTTTCGCCGGCCCGGTGCCTACCGTCGTGATCGCCGAGATGCTGGGCATTGACCCGGACATGCACGATCAGTTCAAGACCTGGTCTGACGTATCGGTGATCTCGGCGTTTAACCCCTTCCCGACCGAGGAGCAGCGGCAGGCCAGCGATGAGGCTTACACAAACCTGTGGAACTTCTTCGACTCGGAAATCGCAGAGCGACGCAAGAACCTGGGTGATGACCTGCTGTCCGATATGATCCGCGCCGAAGAAAATGGCGACAAACTGACGGTGGTGGAGATGATTCGCCAGGCCAACCTGTTACTTGTAGCTGGCAATGTCACGACTACTGACCTGATCGGCAACGGCGTCAAGGCCCTGCTGGATCACCCGGATCAGTGGCAGACGCTGCTGGAAGACCCGTCGCTGATCAACGATGCGGTCGAGGAAATGCTGCGATTCGATTCACCGGTGGTGAACTCCGGGCGTATCGCCAATCGGGATATGGAGATAGAAGGCTGCCCGGTTGCAAAAGGCGAATCCCTCAGCACATCGCTTGCCGCGGCGAACCACGACCCGGAGGTGTATCCGAACCCAACTGAATTCGATGTCACGCGAGAGGATACCCACCACCAGTCGTTCGGCGGTGGCCGGCACCTGTGCCTGGGGTCACACCTGGCCCGCCTGGAAGCCCAGGAAGCCATTCTCGGCTTGATGCGACGCTACCCGAACCTCGCCCACAGCGAACGCGGGTTTACCCATCACGCTATCCCGAGTTTCAGGGGTATGAGCAGTTTCTGGGTGAAAGCAAACCGATGATCACCCTGGAAGAAACCTTTGCCGCAGATGCTGACGCACTCTGGGCCATTGTTGGCACACCCGATCGAGTCGACTGGGTACCCGGGGTCACTGCCTGTGAATTTGATGGCGAAGTCCGGCGCCTCGCCATGCCGGGTGCGGGAGACATCGCCGAGCGAATCCTGTCACTGGATAACGACGCGCGCGTGATTGAATACAGCTGCATCGAATCCGCCGCACCACTGGAACATCACCTCGCTCGTATCACAGTAGAAGAGGCAGGGGATGGCTGCAGGATGATCTGGACGACAGAAGTGAAACCTGAGGCTTTCGAACCTTTTATTGTTGAAAGTATGAAAGGGTGCCTCGAACGTATCACTGAGCTGCTCCCAAACTGAGCAATCCGGGATGGGAAAATGTTTCCTGGCAATGATCTTTCTGGCGATCCCCACTGCGGCGACAGAACTGACATGGCCCGTTCGCTGCCCCGACGGCAGTGAGCGTGGCTGCCTGACCAACATCAGCTACCCGGATATCGACGGTGACGGTCATGACTCAGGCTGCACACTTGTTAGTAACCGGGCGCACACCGGAACCGACCTTGTGCCCACTCAAAACTCGGTCGATGCAGGGGTCGCCGTCATTGCCGCATCACCGGGCAAAGCTATTTTCATGCAGGATGAAATGTACGATCAGTGTCCCGCGGACCACCCCGAGTGCCTTCCTGCCTCGAGACGTAAGATCAGGCCCAACTATCAGGGTGGATACACCAGTTGCACGGCACAGGGCCAGTATTGCCGGGAAGACCAGCAAGGTTGTTTCTGGTGTTTTTCAGGAAACTACGTTGTGCTGGAACATGAAGAAGGAATCTTCACGTCATACCTTCATCTGAAAAAGGGCTCTGTCGCCGTGACACCAGGACAGACCATAGAAGCCGGCCAGCAAATTGGCCTGGTAGGCAGCTCGGGAAACAGCGAAGGTCCGCACCTGCACTTCGAGGTATGGAAAGGCGGACTGTTTAAGCCTGTTGATCCGTGGCGTGGGGATTGCGGGGAGCCAGGTGCGATCTGGGACAGGTAAATTCAACTGGTAGCGAGGCGGGCGGCATTCCAATCGGAATCGAGGGACGGCCGCCGGACGACACTACCGTGAAAGCAAAAGATTAACTTCTGCATTGGCTCTCGCAAGCATCAGAAATGTGATTTCCTATCACATTTCTTCGATGCTGCTGTCGCATCGATATTTTCGCGCTAGCGCGAAAAATCGTGGTACCGAGGGTCGGCACCATAAGGTTTTAAGCCCTTGTTTTTAGCCAGTATTGACGAGGGTTCTAGAGCCTCATCCTACTATTTCCACGAATATTGTCCAAGATATTGTCCAAAATCTTGCGGCTGGACAGATGGTACCGAGGGGGGGGAACGCTCTGACCAATCTTAGTAGTACCCGCCCAGATACATCAGAAGCAATTTTGAAAAAGGAGTTGTTTGGCCTCGTCCGCTATCGACCCTTAACGGACTTTGGAAAGTTTTCACTGTTTTGTTTGTTTCAGCGTGCACCCCACTTTGCGAGGTGTATTTGGATCAATTCGATCAAGGTCCCATCAGGATCTCGACAGATTACAATCTCTGCCATCCCACCGACTCCCTCTGTAGGTTCCGATAGGAATTCCACTCCGGCGCTGGTTAATAAAGCGTAGTCTTTTGCAAGATTTTGCGAGGCGAGACAGATACGAACCAGCCCCATCTCATCGGTGGTGTAGTTCTGGGGGTAAGGTCAAAGCTACTAATATCTCATAGAGTGAGAGTGAAAATTTATACGTAGTTGCAAATTTAACACTTTGTTTAATATTGGACCTTTAATAAATCCCATTGGGATTGTGCTCCATAACGTAACGGTAAAATACTTGTTCCTACACCAGAGGTTACAAAAAGTGTTTTTTCATTATCAATATATAAACCACAGTGTCCCTCTGACGGAGCATTCGATGGTACCCATAAAGGACCTATAAACGGTATTCTGACTTGACCACAGTGAGTATGACCAGCGATAACTAATCCTTTTACTTCTTCATAGAATGCTACTGATGGATCATGAGTAATCGATAGTTTCGGCACATCATTACATGCTTGTGGGAAATCAATATAACGGTACTGCCCTGTATAGTCGTCCCCGAATCCTCGGATGCAAACAAGTCCACTTGGTGTTTCGATCAAACCTATTTCATTTTCCATTACATTCAAACCAGCACGAGAAAATGATGCATACCATTCTTTTGGATTAGACCAACTTTCATAGTTCCCCAAAACTATTGCATTAGGAATGGGTTCGACAAATTTTATTGCATTAACAATATTCTTACGGTGAGTGGCTATATCAACTATATCTCGTGGATTCTTTATATAATCCCCAACAAAAATTATGAGGTCGGGGTTTGCGTCTTTAACTGCTGATATCAAGGCGCGGAAGTCTGAAAGGGAATCAGCATGTTCTGACAAGTGAGGGTCTCCTACTACTGCAACGCTAAGTGTAAGTGGGTTCACCCTTGGATCCGCAATGACTATTGAGACGTCGTTTCGTGTTGTTTGTAGGGACAGATAGATTGATGCTAAGAAGTAACTAAAAAATAATCCGAGAGATAGCAGGAATATTGGTCTTTTGATCATAATTTATCGACTGGTTTTACCCCGATATGACGGAGACCTCATAAAGAGTGGATAGTCCACGAAGAGAGGTCAAGTATGTCGAGAAGAAAATATTCACCGGAGTACAAGCAAGAAGCCGTGCATCTGGTTAA
>JADHNI010000107.1 GCA_016779585.1 Pseudomonadales bacterium | reverse complement strand
ATGGTGAAACATCACCAGGTTTTTTGCCTGCGCATCGACAGCGAGATCCCTAACCTGTGAGATCAACGAATCCCCAGCCATGTTTCCCCGGCAGGTCGTCCTCGATCTACTGGGCATCGTGGATCAACAGATCGACGCCGCGGCAGAATTCCACCCATTGGTAGTAAGTCGTCTGCGGAGCGCCCGGTGGGTCCAACTCGTTGTCAGTAATGTAAGCGATGGATACGCCATCCTCTTCAATACGATACGCATTACCACCGCCCGGATGATTAATGTCCTTTCTTACGGTATTGAAGGATTGAGCAGTCAGGTATTCATCCACCTGCTGCACCGTTGTGATTTTTGAAGGCAGATCCTCCGCATGAACCGGGAAGTTTGACCCATCCATCTGTTCCAGAATGGCTTTGAGCGCTATAGCGTTACTTTCCACACCCTGGCAGACGAGTATCTCGCGGCCAGGCTGGTAGATCGGGTCAAAGAAAGGATAGCCCTGTATGTGGTCCCAGTGACCGTGGCTGAGAAGCAGGAGCAGGGGTTCGTCATTCTGCTTCAGTTTCATCCCGAGTTTTCGAATGCCGGTACCGGCATCAAATATCAGGTTGTTGCCCGTATTCAGGCGGACGTGAACACAGGAGGTATTGCCACCATATTTGATCGTAGAGGGGCCGGGTGCTGCAATCGACCCCCTGACCCCGTAGAAGGTGACCAGCATGAGCTGACTAGCTTCGTTTTCCTGTGATCAGGTCGCGGAACTTGTCCAGAAGGGTCTCGTACTTGTAGTCAGTAAACTCGCCAGCATCAAAGAACATTCCGTGTTCCGGGCACAACTCATACCAGATATGAGGCTGCTTGGGGTCTGACACCTTTTCCATGAGCTTGCCGCAAATCGGACAGTCGACGTCCTCGATCTTGTTGTACTCTTTGCCAACTTCGGGGTCTCCGCTATCGACGAACTCTGACATCCATTTACCTTTAAGGGTTTCAGCCTCACCGGTATCAAACCAGATTCCTTTGCAGTTCGTGCAACGGTCAACCGTCATATTTCGACCGTAAGTTACTTCTTCCATGTCTGCATGGCACTTTGGACATTCCATAACGGCTCTACCTTATATTGATATGTGATGTTCGCTATTAGGCTTGAATTGCAAAAGTATACTTAAGGTAGTTACAAGATGCATTCAGATTCTGGCCACTGAAAGACCCCGTATTCGGGGCCTTCAGCCAGTATCGGACAGGCGGGCCGGAGGGTTACAATCCGGAACAGAAATAGAGGAGCACATGATGTTCATAGCCATGAACAGGTTCAAGATCGCCCCCGGTTTTGAAGAAGGGTTTGAGAAAGTCTGGCGTGAAAGAGACACGTATTTGTCCGAAGTGCCGGGATTCAAGCAGTTTCATCTCCTGAAAGGACCGGTTACAGATGAGCATGTGCTTTACGCATCTCACTCTGTATGGGAATCTCGCGAGGCCTTCATCGCCTGGACGGAATCCGAGGCGTTTCGGAAAGCACACGCCCAGGCCAATGCGCCGAAGGGCACCTACCTTGGACACCCGGAACTTGAAACTTTTGAAAGCGTGATCGGCGAATAAAGTGACAAAGATCAGCAATAACGAGGAACTGAGGGCTGTTATCGGCGACAAGATTGAACAGCTGGAAGTCAAGGTGTCTGATCAACTGGATGAATTTTCCAGGGAATACATCCGGAAAAGCCCGTTTCTGATCCTGTCGACGGCGGATGCAGGAGGGCGCTGCGATGCTTCACCCAAGGGTGATGCACCGGGTTTTGTCGAAATCGTCGATGACCGGACCATCATCATCCCGGATCGACCGGGTAACAAGCTGGCTTATGGCCACGAAAACGTGCTGGCAAATCCCCATGTTGGCCTGCTGTTCATGATTCCCGGAACCACGGAGACGCTGAGGATTAACGGCACTGCAGAGCTGGACAGTTCCGAGGAGCTGAGAGGTAAGCTCGCCACTCGCGGAAAACCCGCAACACTCGCAATACGAGTCCATATCGAAGAGTGTTTCTTTCATTGCTCGAAGGCCTTTATCCGCTCTGACCTCTGGAAACCGGACAGTTGGGCGCAGGAACCGCACAAGGTGTCGTTCGGCAGAGTCATGGCCAAAAAGGGAAATCTGCCTGACGAGGCCGTACAAGCGATTGATGACGCGATCGAAACCGATTACCGGGAGAATCTCTGATGATGAAGCTGCTAATTCTCGGACTGACTCTGGCCAGTTTTGTGGTTCAGGCTGAGGTGTCCAGTCACGGCGAAAATATGCCCTCCGGTACAAGTATCGGACTGTCAGAAGCCATTGCAGCCAATAGCCAGGAACCTCAGAAGATCAGGGGCCAGATCACTGAAGTCTGCCAGAAAAAAGGTTGTTTTATGGTGCTGACGGATGGACAGAATCACGCTCGGGTAACTTTCAGGGATTACGGTTTCTTTGTACCAAAAGACAGTGCGCCCGGAGATGCTGTGGTTTATGGAGCGTTGACAAGCAAGACGCTCTCAGCAGAACAGGCTAATCATTTTGAGGTAGATGCCGGTCGGGAAACCCGACATACGCAATCTGTCACCGAATATTCAATTGTCGCCAGTTCAGTGGTGCTTCTCTAATCCATCTGCACGGCGCCATCACCTATGCGTTTGCGCATAATATATATTATGTTAAATTATAGAAGTGTATGGAAAAGATGCATGGATATGCAGACATGAACGATTACATTCTCACCCTTTCCTGTCCGGATAAGATCGGACTGGTCAGTACCGTATCAACATGGCTGTTTAATCATGACTGCAACATTATAGAAAGCGACCAGTATGGCGACACCCCATCCAATCGTTTCTTCATGAGGATTCATTTCGTCGGCCAACAGGAGCTCCACGAGCTCGATGAATCCTTTCAGGGGATTGCGAACTCCCACGAGATGGATTTCCAGATCTGGCCCATGAAACGAAAACTGCGGGTGCTGGTACTCGTCTCCAAGTTCGACCATTGCCTGATCGACCTCATCTACCGGGCCAAGACCGGCGAATTACCGATTGAGATCGTTAAGGTCATCTCCAATCACGACACGGTACGGCCAATCGTCGATAGCGAAGCTATTCCTTTTGAGCACCTCGAGGTGTCAGCCAAGACCAAACCTGAGCAGGAAGCGAGGATTTCAGACTGCATCAAGGAGCTCGAGGTCGACCTGACTGTACTGGCCAGGTACATGCAGATCCTGTCCGCAGATTTTTGCAGTGCACACGAGGGTCGCATCATCAACATTCACCATTCGTTTTTGCCGGGTTTCAAGGGTGCCAAACCCTACCAGCAGGCGTTTGATCACGGCGTTAAGCTGATCGGTGCTACCGCACACTATGTCACAGCTGACCTTGATGAAGGACCAATCATTGACCAGGACGTTGAGCGAGTTGACCATCGCATGAGTGTCACGGAACTGGCCCAGGTTGGCCGTGACATTGAGAGAATTGTGCTTGCAAGGGCTGTCAGATCCCATGCTGAGCATCGAGCCCTGATTAACGGTCATCGAACCGTGGTATTTCAGTAGCGATCCACCTACCCTGTTACCAGGTAAAATGATTTCCTCGATCGCTCGACACCATTCACCTTTAGCGCCACATGATGCAGACCAGGGTACAGGGTTCTCGTTGACAGTGGCTTGAAGGCGATGCTTTTGTCGATATCCAGTTGTTCACCCCTGGACATTGCGACATCCGCAACGGCAAACAGTCTAGCTGAGTGGCTGCCGTCTGCCTTCCGGAAGTGAATATCAAGGCCGATGCGCAGCTGCTGGTCAGCCTTCGAGGTCAACACACCCTGCCATCGCAGTTTGTCGCCAATCGCTACAGACTCGGAAACTCTCACCTTTGACACTGAAAACTCCGGTTTTGACGGGTACCCGGTAAACTCCAGCGCTTCAGCATGCCCCTGCTTTAAAAGGGTTCGCAGGCCATGTCGTGTCATCCAGCCGAGTTCCTTCTCATCCTGTTCCTGCGCGCCTGCCCAGTTATCCAGTCTTGCAAGGACCAGGTCGGGGTCGGACTTTGACAGGTCATTCACGTTGTTCGCCACTGAGCGGGTTACGTACCGCGTCGTGTCGGCATGCAGCCGATCCAGGACGTCAAGAATCGTTTCGGTAGGTAAAACAACCTTCGGCGCCCACGGCAGTAGTGGACGGATACCTTCGGAAGCCAGACGGCGCACATGGTAGTTCTCATCTGAGGCGCACTCGTGGACAAACGCAAGTGTCTGCTCGGGATAGGTTTTCAGGAAAGGCCGTATCGCATTCTCTGCCGTGAAACGCATTGTGGCTTCCCGTAGAAACGGCAATGAAACCTCAAGTCGATCTTTTGCAACGCCATGCCGGGCGACATACTCCGCCGGCACACCCCAGATAAACTCACCGAAGTCATTATCTCTGAGATCAGGGTCAAGCGGTTCCGGCAATGCTTTCTGCAGGACGCCAACGGCCTTTCCAAAGTCATCAGGCAAGCGTGGTTCCAGCGCATCAACCATGGCAGCAATGCGCTGTTTCAACTCCAGGTCAGGAAACCGCCCGAGCACTTGCAACTCGAAACCCTTCGCATCGAACCTGCGATGGGATTTCTTCAGCCCCCGCGACAGCCTGGCGACCGACTCCTCGTTGAACAGCTGGTCTGCCAGCGAGAACAGCGGTTTCGTTCGCTTAATGCTCATGTCATCGATCATGGGACTATAATGAACATGTGACAGACCTTGATCTACTATTTCAGAGCGATACACCGCTGATTGACGTCCGTGCTCCCGTTGAATTCAACAAGGGTGCATTTCCTGCCGCCTGCAACCTGCCCATCATCAACGACTGCGAACGGGAACAGGTGGGTACCACTTACAAGGAACATGGCGCCGATGCGGCCTTCGCACTGGGGCATGAACTGGTCTCAGGTGAACTCAAGGCAGAGCGGATTCGATCCTGGGTCTCTTTCGTGGATGCCAACCCGAACGTACAGCTTTACTGTTTCCGTGGCGGACAACGATCAAAAATCGCCTGTGAATGGCTGAAAGCCGAAGGTGTCGACATCCCCCGGATTGAAGGGGGCTACAAGAAGTTGCGCAATCACCTGCTCGCTGTCTTCGACAGGCTGCCGCCGCTGGTTATCGTTGGTGGCAAAACCGGTACTGGCAAAACGGTCTTTCTTGAACCGCTGCAGAACGCGCTGGACCTGGAGGGTATCGCCAATCATCGTGGCTCTGCGTTTGGCGGCAGAATCTCGCCGCAACCCTCACAGATTGATTTTGAAAACAGGGTCGCGATTCAGTTCCTGAAACTTCATCACCAGCCACACATTGTCCTTGAGGACGAAGGCCGGTTGATTGGCCGGGTCCACGTGCCCCTGCCCCTTCAGGAAGCCATGAAAAAGTCCCCGATTGTCCTGATTGAAGAAACCGTCGAAACGCGTACCGAAAACATCTACCACGAATACATCAAAGAACAGTGGCAGGAGTACAGGGCCAGTCAGGGTGAGGCCGCGAATTCAGTTTTTTCCGATTACCTGCTTGGCGCGGTGGACGCAATTCGCAAGCGTCTTGGCGGCGTCGCTCACAGTGAGATTCGAACGATGATGCAGGACGCGCTGGCTACCGGGGATCCCGAGAAACATCGCGCATGGATCAGCCGCCTGCTCACCGAATACTATGACCCCATGTACAACTACCAGCTGTCTCACAAGATAGAACGCATCAGGTTTCGCGGGACTGCCGCGGAAGCCACGCAGTGGTATTCGGAAAATCAGGAGATTTCAGCATGAGTGAAGAAGCCCCTTCACAACAGCCGTCAGAACACCCTTCCCGCTGGCAGGTACTGAGGGATGTCGTGGCATTCCAGTTCAAACTTGCCATGGACGGCCTGCGCGACGTAATTCTCAGCCCTATCTCTATCACCGCTGCGATCGTCGGTATCATCACAAGCAGTGAAAACCCGGGCAAGTATTTTTACCGCCTCCTTGAGATCGGGCACGAAAGCGATCGGTGGATTAACCTGTTTAACACCTACAATGATGATAACGAGGATCGTGTCTCTGCCGATCACATTGTCCGGCGCGCAGAGTCTGCAGTGGTCTCCGAATATGAAAAAGGCGGCGTGCTGAGTAACGTCAAGAACCAGACAGATAAGGTGATCGACCGGATCGGCTCCAGTACAGGATCAGAAAAAACTACCGAACTGGGGAAACAACCTGGCGAGCAGTCCTGCCCCCCTGCACAAGCTCAATGAGGGTCGCGCTGATAACCGGTGACCGTGTTAGCTGACAGCCTTTCACGATCCACATCCTCAACAGCCTCGCGAATCCGTGGGAATCGATCACAGATCTTGTCCAGATCGGCTCTATTCAGTTCATACAATGAACATGGTGTTGCGGCAATGGCAGTCGCGTTACGAGGTGCACTATGCAGCAACGCGGACTCTCCAAAAAAGTCGCCGGCATACAGTGTCGCCACGTGATTCCTGACGCCGTTGTCTTCGATCTCGACATTGGCGATGCCTCGCGCGATCAGGAACATGGAATCCCCTGCCTGGCCCTGGCGGATGATTTCCGTTCCCCTGGGAACTGTTTTCGACCTCAGCCGACCGCCAATGTAGTCATGCTCTTCCTGGTCCAGGCCCTGGAACATGGGAACCTTTTTCAGGATTTCCGTCACTTCGATTTCGAACAGCGCAGACATCTTGTCCTGCTTCAGCTGACGGATTCGTTCTGCCTGATCCTTCAGGATTTCATGAGCAATCCCCTCCTTGATCATGCCAAGCTCTGCAGCATGTTCAATGGAATCATGTTCCGCGATCAGCAGCAGTCTCTGACCCAGTTGTTCCTGGATAGTCTCAACAAACTCGGGATACTGCCCTGCCACCTCGTCAATCTGGGCCTTGGTGGCATGAAGGATATCCTCGTAGACCTGACGAACCTCAACCGTGGTCTCGATATCGATCCGGCTATCACCCGAAATGGTTTCCAGGCTATGCAGCACTGAATTGGCCGCGCGATAGCGACCCCAGGCGACATCGTAATCCCGAATAATTCGTGAGGTGGAAAGACGCTCCACGATGGCATGGGCGCCGATACCGGTGAAAAGGTTAACAACGGCATCACTAATGATCTGCCCGATGGAGGGTTCGATGTCCGCAGTAGGCATGAGGCCCCTGTGACGGACCTCATCAATCTGCACGTCGACGGTATGATCAAGTTCCTTGAACGCCCATTCATTGATCAGGCCACGGGAAAAGAGTTCATAGAAACGCGCTTTCTCCCGGGCGAGGCAGCGCATCGCCAGGATGCGGGCCATTTCGGCATGCGACATGGACCTGTTCAGCTCTTCGATATCGTCGTTCAGTTCTTCAAGATTGCGCTCGCACTTCTCGCGGATGTTGTCAGCAATCCGCTGCGAGAAAAGACCGTCATCCACCAGGGTCTTCAGGCGCTCCAGCCCCTGCTGTCGTGCATAGCGGTCACCTTCCAGCCGTGCGAATTGTTCGGGCACGCTGAGCGCGTCAAGACCCAGAAACTTCACCAGAAGCTCAATCGACAGTCCCTGGACCACCAGGGTGAACAGCACGGCACCCATGACGAGTGAAATCAGCGTGTCCTTGTAGCCGAAATCCGGCAGCGACAGGACAATGGCAAGCGCGATCGCACCACGCAGCCCGCCCCAGTACATAACCGCCTGGAATGGCATGCCGATAGCCTCAGAGCCGGGTACACGGCCGACCAGGGGTACCACGCCAAAGATGACGATAGCGCGTGATATCAGCATCGCGACAGCCACCACGGCAATCAGGTCGATGGATTCCCAGAGCACCATCAGGTCTATCTGAAGGCCAACCATCAGGAATATCAGCGCATTGGCGATGAACGCCAGGTATTCCCAGAAGTGCTCCATGAATTCAGAGGTTGAGGGTGATATCTTTGACTTACCCCATGAACCAATCGTCATGCCCGCGGCCACCACCGCCATGATGCCGCTGACGTGGAACACGTGCTCAGCGATGATGAACGAAAAATAGGCAAGAATTGTGGTCAGCGTAATCTCAATGGCCGGGTCAGATTCGATGCCACCGAGCGTGTAACCGGTCAGGATCGCCAGCACCCAGCCCACGGCAACCCCGCCGGCAAATACAAACAGGAAGTCCCCGGTACCGGTCAGGAGAATCCCTGGCGAGAAAGATCCCACGGCAAGAAGCCCGGTCAATATACCGGCGAGTACCAGCGATGTGGCGTCGTTGAAGAGGCTCTCCCCCTCCACCAGGATCGTCAGTCGCTCGGGCACACCCAGTTG